>JALWOO010000825.1 GCA_027083485.1 Amylibacter sp.
TGTTGCGTTGCATTCGCCCGACAATTGCCAGACCGGCCGTGATGGCGCCGGTCCCAAGCGGCAGCAACAGGGATTGCGAAAACAGCGACGCATAGCGATCGGTGTTTTCATACTGGCCAACGAAATACCAGAAATAGGTCATCACCCCCATGTTAAACAGGAAAAACACGGCGAGGACTGTTTCATAGCCGTTCAGAACCCGCCGTCCGCCTTCGGAAAACAGGGCCAGCGCCAGCAAAACATAACTGGCATAAAGGCTGATGATCAGGAAAATGGCCTGATCATGGCCCAGGGCCGACAGGGCATTGGTGCAGCTCCAAAGGGTCAGGGACAGCAAGACCAGATAGCCCGCAAACTGGCTGCGCATCCAATAGGCCAGCGCACCGCCAGCCGCGAAATAGGCGAGAATATCGTATTGGGTCAGGTATCGCGAGGAAAACAGGCTGTTGTCCATGAAATACCAGATGTTCATCAACACAATCGCAAGGGACAATGCGGGCACCGATCTGGTCAGAGCCGCACCGATCAGCGTGCCGATGCTCCACAACCACACCGCATCGCGCGGTTCGCCCTGAATGTGGTAAATCTGGCCAAGCAGCATAATGCCGGCCCCGAACAGGATACAGGCCAGCAAAACAAAAATCTGGGCAACTGTGGTGCGGTTTTTTGCGTGAAACAGGGCCGCACTTCCCCAGGCGGCCCACATGGCACCAAAGACAATCAGCAAACGGGTGAAACGGCTGATGTCATCCCAATTGGCCGCAACAAAGGTAATGGCCCCGAACCCGAGGCATATCACCGCCAGCAGGATCAAAACGGTCTGAAACGACCGCTCCGGCCTTTGCAGTTCAACATCATGGGCCAGTCGTTCGGCGGTTTCTGCATCCACAACCCCCCGCGATTGCCAGTCGTCAATGGCGTGATACAGTGTTGAATGTCGGTTCCAGATGGCCATGATAAACCTGCGGGGTTGGGGGTGTTACCTTATAGTTAGGCATTCCGGCGCAAAATACTACCCTGCCGAATTCCGGATCAGGGCGCTGTAAAACTGCACTGCCTGCCCCATTCCCTCTACGGAAATGCGTTCGTTGCGGCCATGCAGACGCTTGATGTCCTCGCCGGTAAACACAAACGGGTTGATGCGGTAGCTATCGTCGGAGACTTGCGAATAATGAACCGAATCCGTTGCGGCCACTGTCAGGCCCGGCACCACGATCAGATCACCAAAGACCTGTTGAAACGTGGTGGACAGTGCCTTGAAGCCTGCGCCGTCTTTGTCTGAAACGGCGCTTGGCTCGTTGCCAAAACCGTCGCGCACCTTGATTTCAATTGCAGGGTTGTCAATCATTTTGCGCGTGTGGTCGATCACCGATTGAATGCTGTCGCGCGGGTGGATGCGGAAATTGACGGTCGCAATGGCCTCTTGGGGCAGCACGTTATCCTTGGCGGACCCCACCAGCATTGTCGGAGCTTTGGTTGTGCGCATCATGGCGTCTGTGGCCGGCGAGCCGGACAGCACCATTTCCAGCACGGGACGATAGAGCCACATGTTGGCGAACAAAACCCGCTTAACCAAGGAAAAATGCGGACCCAGACCTTCGAAAAACTCCCGCGAGACACCGTTCAGCCCGCCTGGTACCGGCGCGGATTGCAGGTTGACCACGGCCTTTGCCAAGGTCGAAACTGCCGTGTCGCGCGGAGGCAAAGAGGAATGCCCCCCTTCTGCCCGGGCGATGATATCCAGCGAAACATAGCCCTTTTCCGCCACGTTGATGCTGGCAACCGGTGTTTCCAGCCCGCCGATCACGTCCTTGAGGATCATGGACCCCTCGTCCAGAGACCAGGCCATGCGGATGTTGTTGTCCTTGAAATAGGCCACCGCGCTTGCCGCCCCGTCCTGACCGCCGATTTCCTCGTCATGGCCAAAGCTCAGGTAAACCGTGCGCTTGGGGGTGAAACCGGATTTGCTCAGGTCTTCGATGGCTTCCATGATCGCCACAACCGCGCTTTTGTCATCCAGCGCGCCGCGCCCCCAGACAAAGCCCTCGGCAACAGCACCGGAAAACGGCCCGTGTGGCCAGGAGTCTACGCCGCTTTCGGCCACGGGCACCACATCGTAATGGGCGGTCAGCAGGATCGGTTTCAAGGCCGGATCCGACCCTTGCCAACGGTAAACAGGGGTCAACCCGCCCACCATCACCCGCGTCATGGCGGCGTTGGCGTTTGGATAGGTGGTTACCAGCCAGTCAACAAACTGCTGAAACTGCGGACCGCGCTCGCCCATGTCGGTTGCGGTGGAAATCGTTTGCATCCGGATGGCTTCGCCCAGCCGGTTGGCCACATCGTTTTCATTGACCGCAGGCATTTCAATCGCTGCAATTGCGGTTTTCTGCGGTGCATAGCGCAGGGTGTTATAGGTTTGTACCGCGATCAGGATCAGCAGCACACCCCCAACAAGTTTCAGGATTTTTTTAAACATGTGGCCTCCGTTGGTTGCCGAAATCGTAAAAGCCCGCCGTCGAGAAAGCAACCGTACTTGGGCTATAGCAACAGGGGTTCCCTAACGTCATTTGATCGGGGGTGGAGGTGGTACGCAAAAACAGACGCCCAAAACAACAACGCCCGAATGTTTCCATTCGGGCGTTGTTGTTTTGGGCG
>JALWOO010000826.1 GCA_027083485.1 Amylibacter sp.
ACCAGTTCCATTTGCGCATCGCCGGCGGCAGTTACATCCGGATCAATAATCGTTCCAACCGTGCGCAAGCCATACACGGCATCACGCGTGCGTATCGGCCCCGTGGCTTTTTTACGGCTATAAACCACTGGCTGGGGATTGGAGTAAACCGTTTCATTCGCCGCAGCTGCGGCACGCAAGCGGCGGCTCCGCACCAAATCCCCCGGATGTACAGGCTGTGGCGTCCGGCGAATGGCCAAGCGACCATTGCGGGACTTGCGGTACGAGCGGAGTTTATGCACAGGCTTTGGCTTTGCGACAACGCGGTGCGGTGCGATTTTCACAACTTTGACAGTTTTTTGTACAACAACCGGCTTTCGCGCGACATATACGGGTTTGCGAAGAACACGCACCGGTTTGGCTGACCGCACCACCTGTGCCGGTTTAGCAACCACTTGGCGCACAGGGCGTTTTTTAACAACCGCTGGAGCAGCCGGCTCGACGATCACCGGCCTTTTCCCCAGCGCGGCCAGTTGCGAGGCACTTAACGATGGTTTGTTTTTCTTGGAGCAATAAACCTTGCGTTGCCGATTGACCCTTGGCACCCATGTTACCTGCCCGCCAAAACCCGCGCGGATAAACACGCAGCCACGGGAATCCACATACTGCTTGCCTTTGAAGCTGGCAGGTGGAAATTCCGCAGGCGCGCGAACCTGTCGCAAACTTTTGGCGTTACTCATTTGCGGCGCTGAAAACAGCAGGCCGCACCCTAATATTATTCCGACAATGTGTCGCATCATAGCCCCCTAAGATACAGACTACAGGGTGCCTTTATTTTGCCACATAGTAAAGAGTAATGTCGTTAAAATGGCTTATTTCGGGGCAACAATAGGAAAAACCCCATGATATAGGGCGCAACGGCAGGGCAAACCGGCTTAGGTAAAAGACGAAAACAAGCAGAATTGCGCCCCCCAATAGGTGAACCAGACAATAAACGGTGTGAACCGTCGTACTTGGGCGACTTTGGGCAGCACAAACATTTCCATCGCCAGGGCAAAATCCGACAGGATAAACAACAATGCACCGGGGAGAACCCGGGCCCATTGCCCATTGAGCGGCAGTGTCAGCGCCGCAATCCCCATGCCGCAAATGATCGGGATATAGGCCAGCACCGGCCCGGCCAAATCGCCCGCACGCGGTAACAGGATACGCGCCATACCCACGGCCAAAACCGCCAAAGCGCCGGTAATGAATATTTGAGGAACCGTCAGTAATCTGTCAATTCGGGCGGCCGGTGTTCCTGAAAACAGAATGATATAGGCCACATGCCCCAAAGCAAAGGCCCCGACACCGGCAAGAAAGCTCTGCTCATCCTCGCGCGAAAGCAAGAAATCCCCAAGCGCGCAAAGCGTGAGGGCTGCAATCAGCCAGCCCGATGCACCAGCCTGCCAAGCTATCACAGCCAACAGCAATACGCTCAGGGTTTTGATAACGGTTTTTGGCCAACTCGCCGGTCGGTAACAATAAAACACCAAATAGACCAGCGCCAAAACCGCCGCAAACCAGAGCAAAACCACTGTCAAAACTCATCTCCGAAATACTTGATCACCGAGCGGATCGGGTTTGGTGCCGCCTGCCCCAGCCCGCAAATCGAGGCATCCACCATGGCCGCGCAAAGCTCCTCCAGCAAGCCCTTGTCCCAATTTGTTTCCTGCATCAACAACACCGCCTTTTCACAGCCCACACGGCAGGGCGTGCATTGGCCACAGCTCTCGTTGCGAAAAAAGCGCAGCATATTCAACGCCACATCCCGCATGCGATCCTGATCCGACAGCACCACCACCGCTGCCGATCCGATAAAGGTGCCAAGCGGTTGCAAACAGTCAAAATCCAGCGGCACATCATTGATACGGGCCGGCAATATACCCGAGGACGGCCCGCCCGGCTGATAGGCCTTGAATTCATGCCCTGCCGCCATGCCACCGGCGGCCTTGATAACATCCACTATCGTTGACCCCGCCGGCAAAACATACATACCCGGCTTTGCCACGCGGCCAGACACCGAAAAACTGCGCATCCCTTTGCGGCCATTCAGCTCAACACCTGACAGGATTTCCGGCCCTTCCCGCAATATCCGTGCCACCCATTGCAGGGTTTCAACATTGTTCACCAGTGTTGGCTGGCCGAATATCCCCACCTGCGCCACGAATGGCGGACGATGGCGCGGCAGGCCCTTTTTGCCTTCGATGCTCTCGATCATCGCGGATTCTTCGCCACAGATATAGGCACCGGCCCCGCGGCGCAGATCGATATATCCCGCCTCGACCAGCCCCGCATCCTCCAACGCGCCGATCTCTCGCCGCAGAATTTCACGCACTGCGGGGTATTCATCCCGCATGTAGATAAAGCATTTTTCCGCCTCGATCGCCCAGGCGGCAACCAACATCCCCTCCAACATCAAATGCGGGCGGGTTTCCAGATAGATCCGGTCCTTGAAGGTGCCCGGCTCCCCCTCATCGCCATTCACCGCCAAATAGCGCGGCCCGTTTTCTGCCCGAACAAAGGACCATTTGCGCCCTGTCGGAAAACCGGCCCCGCCCAACCCGCGCAGGCCCGATTGCAACAAAATACCCTCAACCGCATCAACCGCCGTTGCCCCGCTGCGCAAGGC
>JALWOO010000827.1 GCA_027083485.1 Amylibacter sp.
GGCGCGAATGGCTTAAAATATGCCTGAAACACGGCAAGAACTGAGGAACCTTCATGAAATTCAGAACTCTTTTAGCAACATCTGCCTGTCTTGTATTTACCAGCACGGCTTCATTCGCTCAGGACACACCTTCTGCCGACACCGTTTTGGCCACTGTAAACGGTGTTGATATCACCGTCGGCCATGTAATTGCCCTGACATCACGCCTGCCCGAGCAGTACAAATCCATTCCAGACAAAGATCTTTATCAAGGCGTTCTGGATCAGCTGATCCATCAAACTGCCATAAGCACCACAACAGATGCCGATACAAAAGCCATGAAATTGGCAATCGAAAACGAAACCCGTGCCTTGTTGGCCGGCGAAACGCTCGACAAAATCGGCAAGGCTGCTACCACAGAAGACAAGGTCAAAGCTGCTTATGAAGAAAAATATCTAAACCAGCCGCGTGAAACAGAGTATAAGGCCTCACACATTTTGGTGAAAACCGAAGACGAAGCCAAAGAGTTGATCAAGGCACTGGAAAGCGGCACAGATTTCGCCGAACTGGCCAAGGAAAAATCCACCGGCCCATCCGGCGCGCGTGGTGGCGATCTGGGGTGGTTTACCACCGAAAAAATGGTCCCCGAATTTGGCAATGCCGTCAAAGCCATGAAAGCAGGCGGGATATCCGATCCGATTCAAACCCAGTTTGGCTGGCATGTGATTAAACTGTTTGAATCCCGTGATGTAGAGCCGCCTTCTCTCGAAGAAGTACGCACCACCATCGAAAGTGATTTAAAAGATGCGGCCCTAAAAACAGCTATTGAGGCTTTTCGGAACGATGCGAAAATTACCCGTAACGAAGTGGAAATTGACCCTTCCATCATTCGCAAAACCGACTTGCTCAAATAAGTACGGGTTCTAACGAAGGAAATACCATGGCCGAAAAATCATCGCCGCCACAAACCGAGCTTACCCGTCTGCGCGGCCGTATCAAACGTCTGCGCAAAAAGCTGAAGCGGGCGCAGGCAGCGCCGCAGGCCCCTGGTATTTCCCCGCTGGCTCCCGCCGCATTTCCACAACTCCCGACCATTCAGGGTGTGCGGTTTGCCGCCGGTGCCGCCGAAATCAAATACAAGGGACGCAATGACGTCAGCCTTGTAGAAATTGCCGAAGGCAGCAGTGTCGCCGGCACCTTTACCACATCACTAACCCGTTCTGCGGCAGTTCTGGACTGCGAGGCCAAGCTTGCGGCCTTTCTGAAGAAACCCACCAAAGGTTTGCTCGGTCTGGTGGTGAATTCCGGCAATGCTAATGCCTTTACCGGCAAGGCGGGGGATGGGTCGGTTGCAGCGATTTCGCAAGCAACAGCCAAAATACTGGGCACGGATGCCGCAAATATTTTCACCTCTTCCACCGGTGTGATTGGCGAACCTCTACCGCATGACAAAATCGTCAGCACGCTTGAAGAATTGGCCGGAGATCTGGCCGAGGATGCCGCAGAGGCCTCTGCACGGGCGATTATGACCACCGATACATTTGCCAAAGGGGCCGCCGCAGAATTCATTTTGGACGGGCGCACGGTAAAAATTGCCGGATATGCCAAAGGCTCCGGCATGATCGCACCGGATATGGCAACAATGCTAGTCTATATCTTTACCGATGTAGCCATCAGCCCTGCCGTTCTGCAAAAGATCGTCAGTGCTAATACGGACACATCATTCAACAGCATTACCGTAGACGGGGATACGTCTACCTCGGATACGCTGCTGGTGTTTGCCACCGGAGCGGCAGGCAATACCGAAATCAAATCCACCACCAGCAAGGCCGCCAAACTGTTTGCGGCCGAATTGCACGGGGTCATGCTCGATCTGGCAAAACAGGTGGTACGTGACGGCGAAGGGGCTACCAAATTTATCGAGGTAGAAGTCACCGGCGCGGCATCGGAAACAGCGGCCCGCAAGGTTGGCATGTCGATTGCCAATTCCCCACTGGTCAAAACCGCCTTTGCCGGCGAAGACCCGAACTGGGGTCGTGTGGTGATGGCGGTGGGCAAATCCGGTGAAAAGGCAGATCGCGACAGCCTGACAATCCGGTTTGGCGATATTCTGGTGGCCGAAAAAGGCTGGGTCGCGGAAAACTACCGCGAAGAAGACGGCGTTGCCTATATGAAAGGGGCAGAACTGAAACTCTCCGTAGACCTGGGCATTGGCAAAGGCGCTGGCACGGTCTGGACCTGTGATCTGACCCATGGCTATATTCAAATCAACGCTGATTACCGATCATGAAAACTGTATTGGTCGCCGCAGTCGCCCTGATTGACAAAGAGGGCCGCGTCTTGTTGGCGCAACGCCCTGAAGGGAAATCCATGGCGGGCCTGTGGGAATTTCCCGGCGGGAAAATCGAGGCAGGCGAGACTCCGGAACAGGCTCTTGTTCGCGAGCTGGAAGAGGAGTTGGGCATTAATACTTGGGAAAGTTGTCTGGCACCGTTAACTTTTGCCAGTCACAAATATGAAGATTTTCATTTACTTATGCCGCTATTTGCCTGCCGAAAATGGAAGGGTATTCCGACGGGTGTAGAGGGCCAAAAGCTCGCCTGGGTTCGGGCAAACCGGTTGCGGGAATACCCGATGCCAGCTGCAGATATTCCGTTAATCCCCGTCC
>JALWOO010000828.1 GCA_027083485.1 Amylibacter sp.
TGATCTGGTCGCCCGACCGGAAACACAATAAGGATAAATCCAATGGCACTTATTACACTTCGTCAATTGCTGGATCACGCGGCCGAAAACGGTTATGGCGTCCCTGCTTTCAACATCAACAACATGGAGCAAGGCCTTGCGATCATGGAGGCCGCAGCAAAGGCCGATGCGCCGGTTATTTTGCAGGCATCGCGCGGCGCGCGGTCCTATGCGGGCGACATCATGCTGCGCCACATGATTCAGGCGCTGGCCGAAATGTATCCACAAATTCCGATTTGTATGCATCAGGACCACGGCAACAACGAAGCAACCTGTTCTTCGGCAATCCGCCACGGGTTTACCAGTGTGATGATGGATGGCTCGCTTGAGGCCGACATGAAAACACCGGCATCCTATGAATATAACGTGGACATCACCGAACGCGTGGCGCGTCTGGCCCATTGGGTTGGCGCATCTGTCGAGGGCGAGCTGGGTGTTCTCGGTTCCCTTGAAACCGGCGAAGCCGCCGAAGAGGACGGCTCCGGCGCTGTGGGCAAACTGTCTATGGATCAGTTGCTGACCGATCCGGACGAAGCCCTTGATTTCGTCAAGAAAACCAAAGTGGACGCGCTGGCGATTGCTTGCGGGACCTCCCACGGGGCCTATAAGTTCTCTTCCAAGCCGACCGGCGATACGCTGGCCATCAGCCAGATCGAAGCCATTCACGCCAAAATCCCGAATGTGCATCTGGTGATGCATGGGTCTTCTTCTGTGCCGCAGTATTTGCAGGACCAGATCAATGAATATGGCGGCGAGATGCCCCAGACCTATGGCGTGCCTGTGGAAGAGATCGAAAAAGGCATCAAATCCGGTGTGCGCAAGGTCAACATCGATACCGATTGCCGCATGGCCATGACCGCGCAATTCCGCAAGGTTGCCACTCAGGATCCAAAACAGTTCGATCCGCGCAAATTCCTGATCCCCTCCATGGATGCCATGGAAGAACTGGTTGCCGATCGTTTTGAACGTTTCGGCACCGCGGGCAACGCCCACAAGATCAAGATCATCGACATTGACGACATGGCTCTGCGCTATGAATCCGGTTCGCTTGATCCGATTGTTGGTTAAGACTTACCTGCAAGGCGCGGGCTGTTCCGCGCCTTGTTTCCAGATTTTCCACAGGAGACTCCCCCATGGCCTTTAATCGTAACATCAAGATCGCGCCCTCTATTCTATCCGCTGATTTTGCCAATTTCGGGCAGGAAATTCAGGCCATTGAATCAGAAGGCTGTGACTGGGTCCATGTGGATGTGATGGACGGGCATTTCGTGCCCAACCTGACCTTTGGCCCGCCCGCCGTTGCCGCGTTTCGTCCGCATGTGAAAACCGTGATGGATGTGCATTTGATGATTGCCCCTGTGGACCAATACATTGACGCCTATGCGCAAGCCGGTGCCGATGTGATTACTGCCCATCTTGAGGCCACAACCCACCCGCACCGCACCTTGCAGGCCATCCGCAATGCCGGTGCCAAGGCGGGACTTGCGCTTAATCCGGGGACCGGCATTGGCGATATCGAATATCTGCTGGATATGGTGGATCTGTTCTGTGTGATGACCGTTAACCCCGGTTTTGGCGGCCAGAAGTTCATCCACAGCCAGATTGACAAGGTCAAGAAATTGCGGGCTATGATCGGGGATCGCCCGATCCACATCGAAATCGACGGCGGCATTACCACGGAAACGGCCCCTCTGATGGCGGCTGCCGGTGCCGATGTTCTGGTGGCCGGATCGGCCGTGTTCAAAGGCGGCTCTGTTGATAATCCGTCCGTTTATGGCCGCAACATCAAAGCCATCCGTGAAGCCGCGGAGGGTGTTCTGTAATGGCTGTTACTCCACCCGTATGTGATTTCGGCTGGCAGGCACCGGATTTTTCCCTGCCGGCCACCGATGGCAAAACCTATTCTTTTGCCGATATTGCCGGTCCCAAAGGCACGCTGGTGATGTTTATCTGCAACCACTGCCCCTATGTTCTGGCGGTGCTGGACCGGATCAAACGCGATGCGGCAGAGTTGCAGGAACTGGGCATCGGCGTGGTGGCGATCAATTCCAATGACGCGGCGACCTATCCGGATGACTCTTTCCCCAAGATGGTGGAAATGGTCGAAAAGGAAGGCTTTACCTTCCCTTACCTGCATGACGAAAGTCAGGAAATCGCCCGCGCCTATGACGCGGCCTGCACCCCCGATTTCTTTGGTTTCAATGCCGATGGCGCGCTGCAATACCGTGGCCGACTGGATGCATCGACCCGACAGGCGGGGCCAAAAGATTTGCGCCGTGATCTATTTGAAGCTATGAAACAGATAGCGCAAACGGGCGAGGGACCGGAAGCACAGATTGCTTCTATGGGGTGTTCAATCAAATGGAAGGATTGACCCTGTGAAGGCTATTGTATTTGATCTGGATGGCACGCTGATTGACAGCGCGCCCGACATTCACGCCAGCGCTGTCAAAATGCTTGCGGATGAAGGTAAAGACCCGCTTGATGCGGAGACCATTCGTTCGTTTATCGGCAATGGTATTCCCAAGCTGGTGGAACGGGTGATCAAGGCTACAGGGCTGGATGACAGCCCCGAAAACTTCGAGCGTTTGCGTCAGAATTTTGTGGCCCATTATGCGGCGGCTCCGGCGGATTATTCTGTGGCCTATCCGGGCCTGATTGATCTGCTCGACAGCCTCAAGGCGCAGGGCTATGCCTTGGGAGTTTGCACCAACAAGCAAGAGAGCCTGACCGTGGCCATACTGGAACAAATGGATCTGGCCAAATATTTCAGCGCGGTGATTGGCGGCGACAGCCTGCCGGTGCACAAACCGGATCCCGAACCGCTGGAACGGACCTATGAAATGCTGAACGCCACATCGCGGCTCTATGTGGGGGATAGCGAGGTTGACGCGGAAACCGCGCAAAATGCCGGTGTGGTCTTTGCGCTTTATACCCAAGGCTATCGCAAATCGCCGGTGTCGGAAATTCCGCACCAGTTTGCCTTCTCCCATTTCGACGCTTTGCACAAAATCATCGAAACGTCGTTTATGTTCGTGGTTTAACCCACGGAGATTCCGACATTTTTAACCGGCTGCACCGGTAGCCGAAAGGATATGCCATGACCATCAAAGCCCTGATTTTTGACGTTGACGGAACTCTTGCAGAAACCGAAGAAGCCCACCGCGCGGCCTTTAACCAGGCCTTCAAAGCCGCAGGTCTGGATTGGAACTGGTCTGTGGCGGATTACCGGCAGTTGCTGAAAACCACAGGCGGCAAGGAACGGATAAAACTGTTTCAGGCAGATTTTCCGGCAGACGAGCAGTTGACGGATGAAGAAATCAAAGACCTGCATGCCGAGAAAACCAAGCGCTATTTGAAAATTCTCAAACAGCGAAAGCTGGCGCTGCGTCCTGGGGTCAAGGCTCTGGTTCAGGCGGCCACGGATGCCGGTATCCGCGTTGCCATTGCCACCACCACCAGCCGCCCGAATGTGGATACGCTTTGTGTGTGCTTTTGGGGCAAACCGGCCGGCAAAGTCTTCGAGGTGATCGCCTGCGGGGACGAGGTCGAAAACAAGAAACCGGCGCCGGATGTGTATTTGCTGGCGCTGGAGCGTTTGGGCCTGTCTGCCAAAGACTGCGTTGCCTTTGAAGACAGCCGGAACGGGCTGATTTCTGCCCACGGGGCCGATCTGCCGGTGGTTATCACCCCGTCCATGTATACGGATACAGATGATTTTACCGGCGCGGAATGTATGCTCAGAAACCTGACGGACCCGGATTTGCGCAAGGCGAAAAACCTGCCGTTTGAGTATCCGTTCAAGTAACGTCAGTTTTTTCGGCAAAGGGTGCGTGGCAACCATGCCCCCTACAAGCCGCGCCAGATCCAGCCGCCGCCATAAATCCGCGTGCCCTCGGCGTCATAGAAAACGCAAGCCTGGCCGGGGGCAACGCCTTCTTCGGGGACCAGTAATTCAACGGTTGCTTCTGTGGCGCTGATCGGGCGAATGACGGCCTCTTTGGGCGGGCGGGTTGAGCGCACGCGCACCGATAAATGCCAGGCGTCACGCCCTTCAAAGGGTTCATCCCCCAGCCAGTTGATTTCACGCACCGCAATCGTGGTTGTGGCGAGTGCTTCCTTGGGGCCGACAATCACCTGACGCGCATCCGGGTCCAGCCGGACCACATACAGCGGATCACCGCCACCAATCCCCAGACCGCGCCGCTGACCGACCGTGTAATGGATCACCCCGCGATGCTGGCCCAGCACGCGGCCATCCATATGCACGATGTCGCCCGGGTTTGCCGCCTCTGGCCGCAGTTTTTCGATCACCGCCGCATAGGATCCGTTCGGCACGAAACAAATGTCCTGACTGTCCGGTTTGTCCGCCACCGTCAGCCCGTATTTGCGGGCAAGCGCGCGGGTTTCCTCTTTGGATTTCAGGTGTCCAAGCGGAAACCGCAGGTATTCCAACTGTTCCTGCGTGGTGGAAAACAGAAAATAGGACTGGTCGCGATCCCCGTCAGCGGCTTTGTGTAATTCTGCCTTTTGCGGCCCTTGAAAACGCTGGATGTAATGGCCAGTCGCCATGCAATCCGCATCCAGATCCTTGGCGGTTTGCAATAAATCGCGGAATTTCACTTTTTCATTGCAGCGAATACAGGGCACAGGCGTGGCCCCTGCCAGATAGCTGTCGGCGAATTCATCAATCACCGATTCCCTGAACTTGTTTTCGTAATCCAGCACGTAATGGGGAAAGCCCATGTCATCGGCCACCTTGCGCGCATCATGGATGTCGCGGCCCGCACAACAGGCCCCTTTTTTCGCCAATGCCGCCCCGTGATCATAAAGCTGCAGCGTAATGCCCACCACGTCATAACCTTCAGAGGCCAGTTGTGCGGCGACAACCGAGCTGTCCACCCCGCCGGACATGGCCACGATCACACGGGTTTCAGCCGGCGTTTTGGCAAAGCCCAGAGAATTCAGCTTGTTGGTATCGAGCGGCATGCCAGCTTCCTTAATTTTTCTCGGCTTTAGACTAAAACCCTATGTAAACTCAATCCCCGACTTCACCAAGAGTTAAGGCTTCTTGAGGCACAAGAACAAGGTGAGCCAAGGAGGTGAAAGATGTATATCAAAAAAGAGCCTGGACCAGTGTTTATTACTTTGCCCGATGGCAGCAAGTTGAGCCGATCGGATTTGCCGCCAAAGGATACCTCTCGCTGGGTGGCAGGGCGCAAGGCGCGGGTGGTGATGGCTGTTGTCGGGGGCCTGATTACGCCAAAAGAAGCTTGCAATATGTATGAATTGTCAAATGACGAGCTGGAAAGCTGGTGTCTTGCGGTGCGAAAACACGGAACTGCGGCGCTACGGGTCACTGCCCTGCAAAAATATAGACAACTTTAAGGTGTTTTGCTAAGATTTATAGCAATCGTAACGACTAGTTAACCAATTCGCTGCAAATTGGAGGAAGTAAAGCACAATTTTCTGGAGAATGTCATGCGGGTACTGTTGGTCGAAGATGACCCTACCACCTCTAAAAGTATCGAATTTATGTTGGCGAATGCCAATTTGAACGTTTATGCAACCGATCTCGGCGAAGAAGGGATCGATCTGGCGAAGTTGTATGATTACGATTTGATTCTTCTTGATCTGAATTTACCGGATCTTTCCGGTCATGAGGTCATGCGTCAGCTCCGGCTGTCAAAGATTATGACGCCGATTTTGATCTTGTCCGGCAATGATGATGCCGCAGAAAAGGTTAAGGGGTTCGGTTTCGGTGCAGATGACTACCTTACCAAACCGTTTCACCGTGAAGAACTGATCGCCCGAATCCACGCCATTGTGCGCCGCTCCAAGGGGCATGCGCAGTCGGTGATCGATACGGGGCGCATTCGGGTCAATCTGGATACAAAAACGGTCGAGGTTGCCGGCAAACCTGTGCATCTAACGGGAAAAGAATACCAGATGCTGGAACTTCTGTCCCTGCGCAAAGGCACAACTCTGACCAAGGAAATGTTTTTGAATCACCTTTATGGCGGCATGGACGAACCCGAATTGAAAATTATTGATGTGTTCATCTGCAAGCTGCGCAAAAAGCTCTGTCAGGCGACGGGCGGGGAAAACTACATAGAAACCGTTTGGGGCAGGGGCTATGTGCTGCGCGACCCGATTGAAAATTCTGACCATGACAAGCTGGCGATCGGGGCCTAGAGGAAAGTCGCATAATCCTGTGTCATCGGCCTTCCTTACAAAGACGGGGTTTCTAAGCCCTTTGGAGCCTGAGATACTTGGTTGAACCAGAGGGCCGGTCGTCTTTATAAACTCAGCAAAAGACCAGAGGCGATAAACCACATAACAGCCCCTATTCCCAGATCAAGAATACGCCAGGTGCGGGCTGTTTGCATAAGGGGTGCTAAGAAACGCGCGCCATAACCAAGGGCAAAGAAAAAAGTAAAGGATGCGGATGCAGCGGCGATACCGAAAACAAGCTTTTCTTGCTGCAACTGGAATTGCGTAGACACCGCACCGATCAAACCGACCGTATCAAGATAAACATGCGGGTTGAGCCAGGTACAGGCAAATACAACAGCTATTGCGGGCCAGAAATCCAGACCTTTACCCTTTAACTCCATCTCGTATCCCCCTTTAAAGGCAGCATAAAAACGCGTTGCCCCATAGAAGAACAGAAAAATGGCCCCAAAAACCGTCAGAGCAAAGGGCAACCACGGAATGACATCGATCAGCTGATCAAATCCAGCCACGCCTAACGTAATTAACAATGTATCGGATAGCGCACAAAACAGGCAAAGCGCAAAAACATGTGACTTCAAAAGGCCCTGGCGCAGAATAAAACTGTTTTGCGCCCCGATGGCCAAAATCAGTGAAAACGCCGTAAAAAAACCCGTAACTGCCGCCGTGATCATGCGCCGCTAACGGTTTTAGGCGAGGCAATGCGCCCGGCGGCGATCTCTTCTTTGCTCGGAGGCATCACCAGCCCCGCAGAAATCACCAGTTTGGCGGCCGCTTCTACATCCATCTCCAGCAAAATCACGTCTTCCCGGGGTACAAACAACAAAAAGCCGGAAGTCGGGTTCGGGGTCGTGGGCAAGAATACGGAAAGCATGTCTCCGACATCTGTCTTTTCCACAATTTCCCCCCTGGATTTGGTTGACACAAAGGCAATCGCCCAGAGGCCTTTTCGGGGGTATTCAATCAAACAGGCCTTTTCAAAGCTGGAATTGCTCTGGCTCAGAACTGTTTCAACGATCTGCTTTACACCGTTATAAATCGATCGCACAATCGGCATACGATCCACAAGGCTTTCGCCATAGCGGAGCAACTGACGCCCGAAAATGCCTTTGGTCATGGCTCCGATAACGGTGGTAAAAACCAGAAAAACCACAACACCGTAGCCCCGCACATTGGCACCGGTATAGGTGGCCGGTTTATAGGCTTCGGGCACCAGCGGCAGAACCCGGCTGTCAACAAACCCGACAAAGGCCCAAACCATCCAGATGGTCAAGGAAATCGGCAGCACAATCACCAATCCGGTCAGAAAGTTACTGCGCAGGCGCGAAAAAAGGCTGGGGCGTTTACGTTGTGGCATATCTGGCAAGTATTCCGCAGAAAGGTTGGGCTGGCTTGGTTTAAGAGGTTATGCGTCCGTCTGCAAGGCCCGTGCAATTTCGGCCCCGAGACGGGCATTATTCTTAACCAATGCGATATTGGATATCAATGAACGACCGGCTGTCAGCTCGACAATTCGGGCCAGCAAAAAAGGCGTAACCTTTTTGGCGGAAATGGATTGGGCCTCTGCTTCGGATACGGCCTGTTCAATGATCGGATTGAGGTAATCCGAAGGGATTTCAGCCTCTTGCGGGATCGGATTGGTAACAAGCTGTCCGCCTTCCAGCCCCAGAGAGGCCCGCATTTTATGAGCGGCGGCAATTTCTGCCGCATGATCCATGCGCAACGGGATTGCAAGCTCGGAGGTCCGGGACCAGAACGCGGGCAACACATCGGTGCCGTAACCGATCACCGGCACGCCAAGCGTTTCCAGAACCTCGAGCGTTTTGGGCAAATCCAGAATGGCTTTGGCTCCGGCGCAAACCACGGTCACGGCGGTTTTGGACAGCTCGCGCAGATCCGCGCTAATGTCAAAGCTGGCTTCGGCCCCGCGATGCACCCCGCCAATGCCGCCGGTGGCGAACACGTCAATGCCGGCGCGGGCGGCGCAAATCATGGTAGCGGCAACCGTGGTGGCACCGGTCTTGCCATTGGCCAGAGCCACGGCCAGATCCGCGCGCGACAGTTTCATCGCATCCGGTGTTCGGGCCAGCTGGTCAAGGGCGGCGTCATTCAGCCCTACATGGATTTCTCCCCCTGAAATCGCGATCGTTGCCGGAACGGCCCCGTTGTCACGCACGACCTGTTCAACAGTACGCGCCGTTTCAAGGTTTTGCGGATAAGGCATGCCATGGGTGATAATCGTGCTTTCGAGCGCCACAATCGGGCGGTTGTCGCGTCGTGCGTCGGCAACTTCTTCGCTGTAGGTCAGGGTCACAGAGGGGTCTCCGTTGAAATATATTTTGCGGTGGTATCGAGCGCAAATTGCAAGGCGTCCTGATCTATCAGGCCTTGAATTTCCGCCGCGATATGGGAGGCCATAAACACATCGCCCGCCCCTGTCACCCGTAAAACCGTCACTTCGGGCGGGGGCAGGGTGATGACTTGACCGTTAAGCGCCACCGAAGCCGGATTTGGCCCATCGGTAACGATGGCCCGATAAAGCCCGGTTTGGGCCATCTTCTCCGCTGCCTGAGCCGTGGTTTTCAGCACATTGTCGAGCAGAATATTGGCCTCGAACAGGTTCAGATAGGCCGTGGCGCTTTTGTGGCCGCGAAACGGGGCCAGACGTTCGGCCTTGCCGGGGCTGGCCGGTGCCAGACGCAAATCAGCCGCGCCAAATTCCGGGGCGGTGGCGATATAGGCCAAAGTATCTTGGGGCAGGTTTCCTTCGCAAATAACCATACCGGCAAAGGGGGTGTCCGGCGCGCCAATGCGACCGTCTGCCATAGGCGCGATCACCTGATCGGAAAGCGCTTCGAGCGAATGGGCGTCGGCAATAGCGGCAATGAGGCCATTCGCGCCTTCAATTGCCATATATTGATCGGTCGGGTGATCGGCAGAGACGTAAACATGCTGCGTATCCATGCCGCGCGCGGCACAATTCAGCAGCAATTCGCGCCCCGCCGCATCATCGCCAAGGGCGCTGAGCAGGGAAACCGGCAAATCATGCATGCGCAACGCCATGGCGATATTCATCGCCACCCCGCCGGGAATACGCAGGATATGGCCGGGAACATCGTCTCCGCTGGCCATTTTGCGCGGAGTGCGCCCGACGATGTCCCACAGGACAGAGCCAATGCACAGGATTTTTTCGGTGTGTTTCATAGGGATGTTTTGGCGCGCAAAAAACGGTTTGGCAAGGGTTACCAGAACCGGAAAACCATATCGTCCGGCGGCAAACAGACCTGATCGTTACAGGCTTGCAGGGTCAGGGTGATTTTATTCGGCCCGTTGGCTGCCGGTGGATAGGCAAAGGACTGGCTGAAATCGTTTTCATAGAGCGCCAGCGGTTTGGTGCTAAATCCCAGCTGTTTGATTTCCACAGGCGGATAGCTGGCAAGCGGGGCAGGGATCGCGTTTGCGGCCAGTTCCATGCCAATCAGGTAATCCTCCAGCGGTTTATGGGCATTGATATGCCAGCCTTTGGCAAGGCGAAAGGTCAGGGTCAGCCGGTTTTTGCTCCGCTCTGCGCGCGCCAGAATCCGCACCGCGCCCCCGCTGGACAGCCGCAACGTGCCGATCGGCCCGTTTGCCTGAATCGCCAAAGCATGCAGCAAACCGCCCCGTGAGGCAGGCCGGTTCAACCCGTCCACAGCAAGGCTCGCCGCCAGACGCGGGGCGGCCTCGCCGATGCGGGCAAGGCGGCGGTCCAGCCCGTCCAGCAGATGCAGGGCCTGCGCATTGCCGCTGGCGATTTCCGTGTCATCAAGGGGGCGAAACGGGCCGAGCGGGCCATGGGTTTGCGTCATGCGCATGGCTTTTCCCGGATCGGCAAATTTTTCCTGCATCCGGTTGGCAACCTGTTGGGCCTGCTGCAACCAATGGCGGTTGTTCGTGGGGGAAAAATCATACAGCGCCAGAAGTGCCGAACCAAAGGCTGCGTAATCGGGCAACTGTGCGGCACTATCGGCGCGCCCCTGAAACCGGATGCGTTTGAAACCGGCAGCGTCCTGCATGTTGGACAGGATGAAATCAGCGGCCTTTTCAGCCGCTTGCAGGTAATCCGGCCGATCCAGAACCGCACTAGCCTCGGCCAGAGTGGCGATCATTTCCCCGTTCCATGACAGGATGATCTTTTTGTCGGTGATCGGTCGGGGG
>JALWOO010000829.1 GCA_027083485.1 Amylibacter sp.
TGGATAGCGGCCGTTTTCGTCCTTTTGCAGGTTCACGTTGCTGACCGCATGGCAAAAGCTACAGGAAATGCCGTGGTCTTGCACATGGGTCATTGCCTGGCCGAGGTCAACTTCCTCGCCCCGCGCATTTGCCTCAATCACCTGACGTGGCACGTGGCAATCGGCACAGTCACCGGCCATATCTCCATGGCCCATGGCCTTATTGAAGCCCTTAAAGCCGAGACCGTCAAACTTACCTTTGCTATTCGTAGAGTTGTAAAACTGAAGCACAACCGAATTCATCAGGTCGGTGCCCATAAGGGAGCCGCTCCACTCGTTGTAAATACGCGTGTGGCATTGACTGCAATAGGCAGGGCTGGTGAAATCATCAAGGTTTTCACGAAATTCTTCTGCGGTTTGCGCGCTTGCGACACTTGCACCCATGGCCAAAAAAAGCGCGCACATGAGCGCGGCAAGGTTTTTATAAATGGACCCTATTTGCATAATAACCGTTTCCTCTCCCTGTTTTGACTGCCTCCAAGGCTACACAGAACAGGATCACTAAAATATGATCCGGATTAGGAACGCTGTTTAAATTGACGTTTTTCGCGGGTGATTTCGCCGCTTGCTTCCAGTTCGGCCAGCACGCGATAGAGCGTTTCCGGCTCCAGAGCCAGCTCAACCGCGAGTTCGGTAAGCGGGGCGGGCCAGTTAAACACGCCATCAGGGCCGCTTTCGCAGGCCAGCAGGTGCAACACCCGATCGCGGGCCGAGCGCAGGCGCACGCGTTCATAGCGCGAACACTGGCGGCGCGCATTGGCGGCATTGGCAAGAAAGAACGCCTTGGCGAAACCGGCATCGGTGAGCGCCGTATCCAATGCCTCCATCGGTAAAAACAGCAATTCGGACGGTTTCACTGCCACCCCGTCGCAGCTATAGCGCGGTGCGGCAATTGCGGATTCGGCAAAGAATTCGCCAGCCATGGCCCGCACCATCACCGCCTCGCTGCTTTTGGCCATGTGGCGCAGGGCTTTCACCTCACCCGAAATCACATAGTAGATCCCCGACACCTTTTGCCCCGCCCGAAACAGCGCTTCGCCCTTTTCAAGGGAAATGTGCCGTGCCGCACGGGTTAGGGTGGCGGGGAAATAGGCCGGAATATCGTGGTTATTTGGCACCGAATACCTTCATCATTTTGGTCATCATGCAAAAGCCGGTCAGGCCAGCAACAGTCAGGTTTGCTCCGACAAAGAATGTGATCCACAGCCAGCTGACGGTCGCAAGGTCCACTTGCCCGCTCATATGGCCCCCCCACATGCTGACCATAATAAACAGGCCGGCGAAGGTCATTGTTAAACGTTGTGCACTCATTGGTTTTCTCCCTTTTGAGATTTGGTTTATTAGCAGCAGCTTTGGCCGCTTTTGGTCGGGGTGCAGCCGCAGGTCTCGCCGTCATTGGCAGGGGCCGGAGCCGTACCGCCCGCTGCCTCGTCAAAGGCGAAGTCGAGCTTCTCGGCGGCTTCATCGCGGATATGGCGGGCGATCTCGATGACGGCGGCAATTTGGTGTTCGGGAATGCCCGCATGGCGCAAGCGCTCCAGCTGGCACTGGCCCATGGCAGGGTGGTTGGCTGCAATGCCGGAGGCGAGTGACACCATGGCCACGATATTGCTGTGAAGTTGCGGTTGGTCTGTCATGGGTTTTCCTTAGTTTGCAGGGACATAGAGCGTGGCTCCGTCCTCGGTTGAAACATCGATGATATGGCCCGCCAGCGCGCCGTCAGCGGTCACAAAATGTGCGTGAAGATTGAAGCCGGGGACCATGAAGATGGCTTTTTTATCGTGATTGGAATAAATGCCCGCAATCGTGACGTCTGTATCCTCAAGGGTGCCGGTGGCTTTTTCCGGCTTGCTTTCCACGCTCCAGCTCAATTCTGCCACATGGGCCGTGAGTTTGAACGGGAAGGTCACATCGCCTTCACAGCCCTGATCACGGACGTATTCGCCGATCGTGTCACTCAGTTCCGCAAGGTCGAATACACCGGGAAAATCGGGCAGGGGCTGCCATGCGCCCGCATTTGCGCGTACCAGAAACACCGTGCCCTGATCCTTGGCAGGGGTGGCCGAGAGGGCCATCTTTCCATCTACTTTTTGGGCAAGGGCAAATCGACCGTCCAGTATCGTGGCTTCAAATGCCAGATTAGCACCGGGACCAAAGCCCACGGTGGTCGGGGCAAGGGCTACGTCTTTCAGCAACACATGGGCCGTAAAATCACGGTCCATCAGGTTTTGCTGGCTGCCGGACACGGCAACATCCACCATGCAGGTCATGTCTTGGGCATAGGCGGCAGGGGCGGCAAGCACCGCCCCTGCAATTAGTGCAGGCCGGATCATGCCAACCATTCCTCGACCTGTGCCGGTGTCGGCATCCCGCCCGCATGTACGAGGGTTTCGTCAATCACCACACCGGGCGTAGACATAACGCCATAGCCCATGATTGCGCCCATGTCGGTGATTTTCTCGATTTTCACCTCGACACCCGCAGCCTTGGCTTTGCGTTCGATCAGATCGGCAGTATTGGCGCAGTTTTTGCAGCCGGATCCCAGAATTTTGAAGGTTTTCATTTTGGTTTCTCCTTTGGTTAAGTCAGTGAATGTGACGGGCAAACCCCGCCGGTAACTTCGAGCTGCAACGTGGCATGCTCGATATCAAATTCGTCATGCAGCATTTTCGCGAGAGTCAGGCGCAATGCTTCGGTTTGGCTTAATGGCTGCTCGGGCAGCTCGATATGGGCCTCGAAATGAATGTCGTGTTCAGACACCTGCCACAGGTGGGTGTGGTGGATTCCCGCCACGCCGTCAGTGGCCAGAATGGCCTCGCGTACCGCTTGCAGGTCCATGCCGCGCGGGGTGGCGAGCAGAATGGATTCCAGCGCTTCCCACAGGATAGATATAGATTCCTTCAGCACATAAAGCCCGATCAGCACGGTGAGCAGCGGGTCGATCCATGTGATCCCCCACAGCCATATCGCCAGCCCGCCCAGAATAACCCCGACGCTGGAAATCGCGTCGGACAGCAGGTGCAGATAGGCCGCCCGCAGGTTCATGCTGTTTTCCGAGCCACGCTTGAGCAGCACCGTGCCCAACACGTTGGCCACCAGCCCGACCAGCGCCACAGTTACCATAATGCCGCCGCTAATCGGCTCAGGGGTTTGAAGACGCTGCCAGGCCTCGACAAACAGGTAAATGCTGATCGCCACCAGCGTGCCCGCATTAATCACCGCCGCCAGAACTTCGGCGCGCTTCAGCCCGAAAGTGTAGCGGTCCGAGCGGGCGCGGGCATTCAGCCGAATGGCGATCCAGGCGATCACAATCGCAATGCCATCGCTGAAATTATGCAGCGCATCGGAGATCAGCGACAGCGAGCCGGACAGGATGCCACCGATCACCTCGGCCACGGTGATAACAACGTTAAGCCCGATCACAATCGCCAAGCGCCCGCCGGTTTCCGGTGTTCCATGATCATGTGCCATGATTGTTTTCCTTTATTTTGAATTAACTCATTGCCACGTCAAACAGCCAGCCCACGCCTGCGGTGGCAGCCATGGCCGCAGCCCCCCAGAGGGTAACGCGGGTAATGGCGCGGCCCACAGGGGCACCGCCGGTTTTGGCCGATACATAGCCCAGCATCGCCAGCACCAGCACCGAAGCAATGGTGGTAGCGGCTATGATATCGGGCTGCGCCACCAGCACCACCGCTGCCAAGGGCAGGGCTGCGCCGGTGGAAAACGTCGCTGCCGAAGCCAGCGCCGCTTGTACGGGGCGGGCTTTGGAGAGGTCGGTAATACCGAGTTCATCCCGCGCATGGGCTTGCAGCACATCTTTGGCGGTCAGCTCTTTGGCGACCTCCATGGCGAGATCTGGCGAGATGCCCCGCGCCGCATAAAGCCCGGCCAGCTCTTGCAGCTCGCCCGCAGGGTCTGCCTCCAGCTCGGCTTTTTCGCGGGCAAGGTCGGCGTTTTCGCTATCCGATTGCGAGGAAACCGACACATACTCCCCCGCCGCCATAGACATCGCCCCCGCGATCAGCCCGGCCACACCGGCCAGCAATATTTGCGGTTGCGAACTGCCCGCCGCCGCCACGCCGATGATCAGGCTAGAGGTCGAAACAATGCCGTCATTCGCCCCCATTACGGCAGCGCGAAGCCAGCCGATACGGGTGACAAAGTGGGTTTCCTTGTGCATGGCTGCACTGATGGCGTGGCGGGGGGAGGTCATTTCGTGCGCCTTTCAATGGTGCCACTCAGGGCCGTAGCCCCCGCGATTGTGTTGTAAATCGTGCCGTATTTGCGCAGGTTCTTGTGCAGCAGCGCGAGCCGCTGGTCGCTCTCGTCGGTGTCCACCGTAATCGCATAGGTGATCTCCTCGATCCTGGGCGGAATGTCCTGGCGCACCCCGTGCAGTTTGATTTCTGCGCCCTGCATCTCGAAGTTGATCATCGGAATGATCCGCTGCATGGATTTCAGCATGCAGGTGCCCACGGCAGCCAGCAGCAGCTCGGCGGGGTTAAAGGCGTCAACCCGCCCCGCCATGTCCGTATCCAGCACGATGCCGGCCTGCTTGGCCACCGCGCGGGAATCTTCCCCCGCGCGGCTTGTGGTGGTGACGTTATATTCCATCTTTGCCATGATATTCCCCTAGGCAAGTATGGCGTTGAACAAAAAGCCAACCCCGATGAAAGCCACAAACAGGATGCCGGTAAAGGTGGCGATCAGCTGGGGCTTGAGCACTTTGCGCAGAATAATCATCTCGGGCAGCGAAATCGCGGCGACCGACATCATTAGGGCCAGCACCGTGCCGATGGGCACACCTTTGCCGAGCAGTGCATCGACAATCGGGATCACGCCGGTGGCGTTGGAATAAAGCGGAATGCCGATCAGTACTGCGCTTGGCACGGCGAGGATGTTATCCACCGAGGCGTATTTCACGAAGAATTCCTGCGGGATAAACCCGTGCAGACCCGCGCCGAGGCCAACGCCGATCAGCACATAAAGCCAGATGCGGCCAACGATTTCCTTGACCTGCTCCCAGGCATAGGCCAGCCGCGCTTTGAAGCCGGCTTGTGCCTGCTGAATGGCGGTTTCGCCCATGCGGATCTTCCAGACGTATTCCTCGACCCATTTTTCCAGCTTGAAAAACTCGATCAACAAACCGCCGACAATGCCCACGGTCAGCCCTGCAACCACATAGAGCGCGGCCACTTTCCAGCCCACGGTGGCGGCCAGCACCACCACGGCGACCTCGTTGATCATCGGTGAAGCGATCAGAAAGGCCATGGTGACACCCAGTGGAATCCCCGCCTCCAGAAAGCCGATAAACAGCGGCACCGAGGAGCAGGAGCAAAAGGGCGTCACGGCTCCAAGGCCAACTGCCATCGGGTAAGAGGCAAAGCGCGAGCGCCCCGCCACCACTTTGCGCACCCGCTCGGGTGTCAGCATCGAGCGGAAAAAGCCGATGGCAAAGACGATGATGGTGAGCAGAAAGAAAATTTTGGTGACATCCTCAATGAAGAAATGCACCGCATCGCCCAATTTGCTGTCGGCAGAAAGCCGCAGAAGATCATAGGCTGCCCAATCGGCCAGCCGCGTAAATATCGCAAACATTGTTTTTTCCTTTTAGGCTGCCGTACTCCGCATCGGTCGGCTGTTCATATTCTCAAGTCTTTTTTTGTCTTCTTGCAAAACAGGTTCCGCCGCCACACCCTCAAGCGCGGCCGCAATCACCTGCTTTTGCCAGTCCGCAAGCGAACCGCTTATGCGATAAAAAACCCATTGCGCATCACGGCGACCCTCAACCAGCCCCGCATCCCGCAACGCCGCCAGATGCCGGGATATTTTGGGCTGCGACAATTCAAGCGCCGCAACCAGTTCACACACGCAAACTTCACCCTGATCATCCATCAGCGCCAAAGCCCGCATTCTTGTTTCATCGCCCAACAGGCGGAAGGTTTCTATCTGTTCCATAAATGGCTATATATGGCATATCGTATATGCTGTCAATAGTATATACGATTTTTCGTATATAAGTGCTTTGCAGGACTGTCCCCGCTTCCCAATAGCCCGATCATACGGCAATGCCGGTTCTAGAACGTAGTAATCTGCTCTTTTTGTGAAATACTCCAAAGTGACAGCAGGATGGGGTGTAACTTTTTGCACTCCTTCCAGTGAGGAGCTATGTATTTGAGGTTTCCGTTCCACCGCGACGGCTTCTTCTCTTGTCGGCTTTTTATCACGGACAAGTTCCCCAAAACTGCCATAATGTGCTGCGAACGCGGGATACGGTTTCATTTTTCGTGGTCTTTGGGGGGTGAAATAGCCAATATCTCTTCAACAACAATATTGGTAACAGGCCTGTTGCGGATAAACGGGAACAGTGGTTGCGCAATATTTGTCCGGCCATTGTGTTCCACGTTGCAATCAAGCGCATTACTGGCCATATATGCGCTGTTGGACTTTGCGAAATCACGGGGCACCCATGCAAAATTATCTCGAGTTTGAAAAGCCATTGGCAGAAATCGAAGGCAAGGCTGAAGAACTGCGGGCAATGGCACGGCAGAATAACGAGGTGGACCTTGAAAAAGAGGCCCTTGCTCTGGACGAAAAAGCAGACGCTTTGCTGGTGGAGATATATGCTGAACTCACACCATGGCGCAAATGTCAGGTGGCGCGCCATCCGGATCGGCCCCACTGCAGCGATTATATCAAGGCGCTTTTCACGGAATACACGCCTTTGGCCGGCGATCGCAATTTTGCCGATGATTTCGCGATCCTTGGCGGTTTGGCCCGTTTTGACGGTCAGCCGGTGATGGTGATTGGCCATGAAAAAGGTCATGATACGAAATCCCGTCTGCATCATAATTTCGGCATGGCCCGTCCGGAAGGTTATCGCAAGGCCATTCGTCTGATGGATATGGCCGAACGTTTCGGGCTGCCGATTATCACCCTGATTGACACGGCAGGGGCCTTTCCCGGCAAAGGAGCCGAGGAACGGGGCCAGTCCGAGGCCATCGCCCGATCGACAGAAAAATGCTTGCAGGTGGGTGTGCCGCTGATTTCCGTGATTATCGGCGAAGGCGGCTCTGGCGGGGCTGTGGCGCTGGCGACGTCGGACCGGTTGGCCATGTTGGAGCATTCGATTTATTCGGTGATTTCACCGGAAGGCTGCGCTTCTATTCTGTGGAAGGACGCCGGAAAAATGCGCGAAGCCGCCGAGGCCCTGCGCCTGACTGCGCAAGATCTGCAAAAGCTCGGTGTGGCCGATGTGGTGATTCCCGAACCTGTAGGCGGCGCACAGCGCGACCGCGAAGCCACTATGGAAAGCGTTCGCGTGGAAATCGCGAAATTGCTGGTAGAGCTGTCGGGCAAAAAACCTGCTCAACTGCGCAAACAACGGCGCAAGCGGTATCTGGATCTGGGCAGCAAATCGCTGTAATGCGCTTGCGGGCCTTTCCGGCTTTGATCAAACGCCGTTGACACCCTTCAAAACCAGAGCAGAAACCAAGGTCGCGTATTCTTCGCGTTCTTCGGTGGTGGCATTTTTATTCCACATGTAAAACCAGTTCAGCATGCCGAAAACCGACATGGTGATGGCATTCAGCTTGCGGTTTTTCCCGTCAAAAATCTGTGGAGCCTGAGCGGCAATGACTCCGGAAACAAAACGCACGAGGTCGCGCTGGTATCCCCGCAGGGTGCTTTGTTGTTCATGGGGCAATGCGGACAGGCTTCCGGTCTGGATCTGGTGTTCGTGATCCATCCCGCGATAGGCTAGCAGGATTTCAGACACCACCGCATGGAATTGTTCCGCGGGTGATTTTCCCGAAAGGTCCAACCCGCAAATACTGTCGCGCAATTCGCACAGATAGCTGTCGAGGATATCAAACAGCAAGGCGTCCTTGCTGTCGTAATAGTGATAGATCGTCGCCTTGGACACATCACATTCTTGCGCCAGCTGCCGCATGGAGGCGCGGTCAAAGCCTTCGGTGGCGAAAACTTTGGCCGCGCCCTTGAGGATATGGGCGCGTTTCTTGTCGTGGTCTTTGGCGATGGTTCGGGCCATTGTTATTCCTTGGGCCGGTTGTCGATGATGCGCACGGCCTTGCCTTCGGATCGGGCAATGCCGCCGGGATCGGCTACGTTGATTTCGGTGCTGACGCCTACCACATCTTTGATCCGTTTGGCCAGCATCCGCGCAGCGGCAGCCTTGCTGGCCCCGTCGGCGGCTTTGGGCAGGGCCTCCACATGCACGCGCATGCTGTCCATGTGACCGGAACGGTATAGCTCGATCTGGAAATGCGGGGTCAGCCCGCCGGTCGCCATCAGCTGTTCCTCGATCTGGGTCGGGAATACGTTGACGCCGCGCAGGATCATCATGTCGTCGGAGCGTCCGGTGATTTTCTGCATCCGGCGCATGGAACGCGCGGTGCCCGGCAGCAGGCGGGTCAGATCGCGGGTGCGATAGCGGATCATCGGCAGGCCTTCTTTGGTCAGGGTGGTAAACACCAGCTCGCCCTCTTCGCCATCGGCCACCACTTCGCCGGTTTCGGGGTTAATGACCTCGGGGTAAAAATGGTCCTCCCAGATGTGCAGCCCGTCTTTGGTTTCCACACATTCATTGGCCACGCCCGGCCCCATGATTTCCGACAAGCCGTAAATATCCACCGCATGCATATCAAAGGCGTCTTCAACGTTTTTGCGCATGGCGTTGGTCCAGGGTTCCGCCCCGAAGATCCCCACATCCAGAGAAGAGTCGCGCGGATCCAGACCGGCACTATGAAAAGCATCCAGAATATTCAGCATATAAGACGGCGTCACCATGATCGCATTCGGTTTGAAATCATCGATCAAGGTCACTTGCCGACGGGTCTGGCCACCGGATACCGGCACCACCGTTGCGCCCAGCCGTTCAATCCCCGCGTGGGCACCCAGCCCGCCGGTGAACAGGCCATAGCCATAGGCGTTATGCACGATGTCACCGGGTTTCACGCCCGAGGCCCGCAAGCTGCGCGCACCCAGATCGGCCCAGTTGGACAGGTCATTGGCGGTATAGCCCACCACGGTAGGTTTGCCCGTGGTGCCGGAGGATGCATGCAGGCGCATGATTTGTTCGCGCGGCACCGCAAACAGGCCAAAAGGGTAATTGTCGCGCAGGTCGTTCTTATAGGTAAAAGGGAATTTCGCCAGATCGGACAGGGTCTTCAGATCATCCGGATGCACGCCGGCCTCGTCGAACCGTTTTTTGTACATGGGCACGTTGTCATAGGCGTGCTTTAGCGACCATTTCAGGCGCTCCAGTTGCAGGGCGGAAATCTCGTCGCGCGAGGCAATTTCGATGGGGTCAAGGGTTTTGCGGTCCGGTGTCAGGTCTTTCATGGTCTCTCCCCTAGGGTTTTTCGTCAAATAGCTTGCCGCGAATGGCGCGGGACATGCCGCGGAATTCGGCAATCAGGTCGTTATTCTGGTTGGTGACTTTTACGTCATAAATACCGTTACGCCCGTTAAGTGTAACCTCGCTGGCGCGGGCGGTAAGCGTGTCGCCGATCCGGCCCGGTGCCAGATAGCTGATGACGTTATGCATGGCGACAGTCGATTGATTGCGGCTGTTGCAGGCAAAGGCAAAGGCGGTATCGGCCAGCGAAAAGGTAATGCCGCCATGGCAGATGCCGTGGCCATTGGCGTGATGCTCGGCCACGGTCAGGGCAAATTCGGCGACGCCTTCGTCCACCGCCACCATCTCGAGCCCCATCCACTGCGAGGCTTTGTCTCCGGCCCACATGGCCGCAGCGGCTTTTTGGGCGCGTTCTTGCGGGGTCATTCGGCTGATCCCGTGAACTTGGGCTTACGTTTTTGCAGAAATGCCGTGACCCCTTCGGCATAATCGGCAGATTCACCGCAGATTTTCTGGGCCTTGGCTTCCAGCTCTATGTGATCGTCAAAACTGTTGGTGGCGGCTTGCTGGATCAGGCTCTTGGTAATACCCAGCCCGAGCGTTGGCCCGTTTGCGAATTGTACGGCCAATTCTCGGGCCTCTTCCATCAGCTTGCCATCCTCGACCGCCCGCCAGATCAGCCCCCAGTCGGCTGCCTGTTGCGCCATTAACGGTTGCGCGGTCAGGGCAAGCCCTTTGGCGCGGGCCTCGCCCAGCAGGTGGGTCAGAGACCAGCTGCCGCCCGCATCGGGGATCAGGCCGACCTTGGCAAAAGACTGGATGAACTTGGCCGATTTGGTGGCCAGCACAATATCGCAGGCCAGTGCAATATTGGCACCGGCACCGGCGGCTACACCATTCACCGCGCAGATCACCGGAAATTCCAGTGACCGGATCAGGCGGATCAGCGGATTGTAAAAGGTCGCGATGGTATGGCCAAGGTCGGGCGGGCCATCCATTTTGCTCGGGTCGCGGTCGCCCAGATCCTGACCGGCA
>JALWOO010000830.1 GCA_027083485.1 Amylibacter sp.
GCGCAAGGGCATTGATATGTTCCGCAAACTGAAGGTGCCGATCCTTGGCATGGTCGAAAACATGTCGACCCATATCTGTTCCAACTGCGGCCATGAAGAACACACCTTCGGCCATGGCGGGGTCGCTGCTGAAGCCGCAAAAATGGGTGTGCCCCTTCTGGCCGAACTGCCGCTGCATCTGGACATTCGCAAGGCCGCCGACGGAGGCGCACCGATCGTGATTTCCAAACCCGACAGCCCGCAGGCACAGGCCTTTCGCACCCTTGCCAAACGGCTGATTGACGAAAAGATCGTCTGATGAAGAACCTTTTCGAAGTCAACGAGCCGCTGTCTTTTCCGCCCCTGTTTCAAGGCGAAGCCGTCAGCGGCAACACCGACCCCTTTGACAAGGCACGCGCCAGCGCCACGCTCGGCTGTGATTCCGGCCTGCTGGTGCATAACGTCACCCCGGACCAATTGCGCGCCGCCATCGTTTTCGCACCGGAAATACCGCTGGAACAGGCCATGGCCATACTGCCCACCTGCGGCATCGGGTTTCAGAATGCCCTAGGCGCACTGGCCCCGCCAGAGGTGGCCGTGCAGCTCACATGGCCTGGCGACATCATCGTGAACGGGGGCAAAGCCGGACGGTTGCGCGCGGCAGCCTCAAGCAACGACCCCGCCGCCATACCGGACTGGCTGGTCATCGGGCTGGAACTGCAACTGATCCCGCGATCGGAAAACGATCCGGGCCTGACACCGGACCAAACCTCGCTGTTTCAAGAAGGCTGCGCCGATATTTCCCCCCTCAGGCTACTGGAAAGCTGGGCGCGCCACACATTGGTCTGGCTGAACACCTTTTCCACCGACGGCCCCGCCGCCCTGCATGCGGAATGGCGCGGTCTGGCGGTCGGCATTGGCGAAGACACCCCCGATGGCGGCACCTTTGTCGGCATTGACGAAAACTTTGGCATGTTGCTGCGACAGGGGGACACCACCCGCCTGATCCCGCTTGGCAGCCTATTGGAGGATACCCCATGAAGCTCGCCCGCGCGATCCATTTTGACGATAGCGACACACAGGTTTTCCACCAACCCGCCCGCACCGGCGAATGGGCAATCAGTGGCGGCTTCGAGTTTTCCAACTGGAGTGAAAGCGACCTGACCGGCAAGGCCCGTCAGGCCTTTGCCAATGGCTGGCTCGGGGTCGAAACCTTTGGCCGCGTGACCTTTGTCGCCGTGACCCAAATCGAACCGGCCGAACTGGACCGGATTGCCGATAATCTGGCGCGGCATTTTGTGGAAATCTATGGCGCTCCCAGCCATGAGGAAGCCCTGACAGTGGCTCTCGACGAGCTGACCCATATGCGCGATTTATGCGAAGATCAGGACGCCAACACCCTGTTCGCCGTGCAACGCGAACTGACAGAAGCCGGCGTCAAAGAAGGCTTTCGCATCATCAAACCGGCGGATGCCGATCTGGAGTTGCTGGCCGTACACGGGGATATCGAAACGCATTAATCCTTTTCGAATTCGCTCAAATACCCCCGCCGGAGGCATAAAAGTTTTAATGCCTCCGGCGGGGATATTTATGACGAATTCGAAGACAGGGCTATTCCTTGGCGTTAAAGGTAAACAGAAGCTCGCCGTTTATTTTATAGGTTGAAATCAACTGCTTTGCCCGTTGGCCGGTCAACCAGCCTTCCAGCTTCATCACCAGATCGTATTTCACATGCGGGTGCCGTTTCGGGTTTACCGGAATAAAGGCGTATTGGTTGAACAGCACCGGATCACCGGAATACAGCAGCGCCAGATCGCCCTTGTTGCCAAAGTTGAGCCAGCTGGCGCGATCGGCCATCACATAGGCATTCATCCCGGCCGCGGTGTTCAGCGTTGCCCCCATGCCGGCCCCGGCGGCGCGATACCAGTTTTGACGGGAGACATCCCCCACTCCGGTGTTTTTCCAGAGCGACAGTTCCTTTTTGTGGGTGCCGCTATCATCGCCGCGGCTGACAAATTTTTGTGCGGTTGCTGCAATTTTTTGCAAGGCTTCTGTTGCCGTTTGCGCGCCTGCGATACCGGCGGGGTCGTTTTTCGGGCCAATCAGCACAAAATCATTGTACATGATTTCACGCCGGTGCGTGCCGTATCCAGCCGCGAGAAACGCCTCCTCTGCGGCGCGCGAATGCACCAGAATGGCATCCACATCACCGGCTTGGCCAAGGCGCAGGGCCTGTCCGGTGCCCACCACCAGCAGTTTTACATCCAGATCCAGATCCTGCTTGATGGCCGGCAGCAATACATCGGAAAGGCCCGAATTGTGAAAGGAGGTGGTCACGGCCAGTTTGATATCCGCCGCCAATGCGGGCAGAGTCATCATGTACAGGGCCACTGCGAGGAGCGGGAATTTCAGCTTCATTCGACGATGTCTCCGTTAATGAATGCCGCAGCTTGCGGCGTTTTGGGGGCGTTGAAAAACGCCGCTGCCGGGCCGGTTTCGTGGATTTTTCCGCCCAGCATGAACACCACCTCGCTGGCGAGGCGGCGGGCCTGGCCCATGTCGTGGGTGGACATGACTATGCGGGTCCCCCCCGCCTGTGCCCGTGCCAGCAGGGCTTCTATTTCGCGCGTAGCGCGGCCGTCGAGATT
>JALWOO010000831.1 GCA_027083485.1 Amylibacter sp.
ACAGGCGGCTGCGCCGCTCTGACGGCACGGAACGCGCCACAATATCGTTATAGGGCACCGCGACAATGCCGCTTATGAAGGCATAACAGACCCACAAAACCATCACCGCCGCCGTTAGCCAGCCCCTTGGCCAATCCGCGCCAAGCCAAAGCACGAGCGCCATCAGGGCCATCGCCCCTGCCCGCCCGAAAGCGCCGATAACGTAATACCGCATGGAAGAGCCGCTTTGTTGTGCCAGAAAACCGACGATCAGTTGCGGAAACAGCCAGCCAAAGCGCAAAATCGCTGTCACCGCCCCGACCAGCACCGAATTGCCGCTGAGCTGATACACCAGCGCCGACATGATGGTCGCGGAATCAATCGCCGCAGAGCCAGCCTGAAAGCTGATGCCGGCAATGGCAACCCGTCTGAAACGGGCTTTTTCGTCGGCTACGTCGCCCACCCGCCGCCTCCGATCACTTTGGCGATCCAGATCGACCAGACACCAAGCCCCACAAATACCAGCCCGATCAGGATTTGCGCCTTACCGAAGTTTTTCGCCGCCTTGTCCAGCAGGTTGGAAAAGCCTGGAATGAAGATCATCGCCGCCAGCGGCACCGACAGGAAAAAACCGAACAGAAACATCATCACAAAGGCATTCAGAACCACCCCGCTTGTGGCCGCCATTCCCAGCAACCCCAGCAGGATCGGGGCTGCACAGGCCGGAATATTCAACCCGAAAGCCGCCCCGAGCAGCACCGGATTTTGCGCATATTGCCATGCTTTGGGGGCCATGGAGATTTTCTGTTTCAGCACATTTTCCCGCCCCAGTAAAAACGCCGCCCCGATCAACAGGTAAATCACCCCGAAAACCATGGTCAACCCGACCTGCACATCCGCCAGAACCGCCCCCAGAGTGGCTACCAATATGCCAAACAGCCCCGTCACGATCGCCCGGATCAGCACAAAACTGACCACCGCAACCCGACGCGCCTGCGGCGAGCGGCCTTTCTGGGTTTCGATAAACATCAAATGCCCGCCAATCACGCAGGGTTCGATAAACCCCAGCAATCCCAGCCCGATCGGCAAAACCAGTGTTTCCAGTGACAACACGATACATTCCTTGTATTTTTCAAACTTCAGCGTTGCAAATCCGCATCCAAGCGTCAAGCAAGCAGCCGGAAATGCACGGTTAGTTGATCCTCTTGCGATCACGCAATCGGGAAGCTGCTTGCTCTTATCCGAAAGCCTCTTTAAAACCTGCTCCAAACAGGGAAAATAATGTAGGTTCAACATGTCTCACGCGCTCCGATCCACCCAGAACAGCAAAGTCATGTATGTGATTATGGGGCTTTTGATGCTGGGGCTTACCGGCTTTGGCATTGGCGGTTTCACCGGCGGCAATGTGAAATCCATCGGCACCGTTGGCCAAGAAGAAATTCCCGTGGCCACTTATGCCCGCGCCTATCAAAACGCGGTCAACCAGATGTCAAACCGCATCGGGCGCAACCTGACGCCGAATGAAATAGAGCAGCTCGGCATTGGTCCCTCTGTTTTGGAATCGGTCATTGCCCAGGCTGCCCTAGACAACGAAGCCAGCGAAAAAGGCATCAGCGTCGGGGATGAAATCATCCGGGAGCAGATCCTTAAAAACCCGAACTTTCAAGGGCTTACCGGTGGTTTTGATAAAGACACCTATAATTTCTATCTGGAACGCCAGCTGCGTCTGACCCCCAAGGAATTTGACGATCTGCTGCGCAAGGAAAATGCCCGCGCCATCATTCAAGCCGCTGTAACCAGCGGCGTTGCGGCTTCTGACGACATTCCTGTCGCCCTGATCGGCTATGCACAGGAAACCCGCGATTTCGAATGGGCCTGGTTGACGGAACTCAATCTGGACCGCCCTGTCGGCAAACCGACCCAGGCGGAGCTTGAGAAATTCTACAATGAACACAAAGACAAATACCAGAGCCTGAAAACCTATAACGTCACCTATGCCTGGCTGTCGCCGGAAATGCTGAATGACAAGGTCGCCGTTGACGAGGCCGACCTGCATGATTCCTATGATCTGCAATCGGATCGCTTTAACAAACCCGAACAACGCGCCGTTGAACGGCTGGTTTTCGGCTCTGAGGCCGATGCAAAGGATGCCCGCGAACGTCTGGATGCCGGTCTGGTAACCTTTGACCAGCTGGTACAGGAACGCGGCCTTGAGCCGGGTGATGTGGATATGGGCGATGTAGGCATCAAAGACCTGTCCGAAGAGGCTGCCAAGGCGGTTTTCGCCACACAGGACCTCGGCATTGTCGGCCCTGTAAAAACCGCACTTGGACCGGCATTGTTTCGGGTAAATGCGGTTATGGCCGAAGATATCACCCCGTTTGAAGATGTCCGCGATGAATTGCGCGCCGAACTGGCCGGAGAGGCCGCACGCCGCATGGTTTCCGATCTGGTCACCGACATCGACGATCTGTTGGCCGGCGGGGCCACGATCGAGGATCTGGGTAAAGAGACCGACATGCAGACCGGCACCATTGATTTCAATGCCGACAGCACTGGCGGCCTGAACGGCTATCAGGAATTCCGCGAGAAAGTTCTCGACACAAAACCCGGGGATTTCCCTGAACTGGTCGATCTGCCGGAT
>JALWOO010000832.1 GCA_027083485.1 Amylibacter sp.
GCAGTATTTGCCCCGCTGATTGCGCCTTTTGATCCTTATGACCCGACGCAACTGGACATTATGAACTCCGAACTACCGCCAAAATGGCAGGCAGAAGGCGATCCGGCGTTCCTGTTTGGGACTGATGCACAGGGGCGCGATTTATGGAGTGCGATTCTCTATGGAACGCGGATTTCCCTGATTATCGGCATTTGCGCTGTGGCCTTACAAGCGTTTCTGGGCATTTCGATTGGTCTTGTGGCGGGCTATGTTGGCGGGCGCACCGACAACCTGTTGATGCGGGTGGCGGATATTCAGCTTTCGTTTTCAACCTTGATGGTCGCGATTATTTTTCTGGCCGTCAGTCAGGCGGTATTCGGGACCGAGACTTTTAACCAATACGCCCTGTTTATGTTGGTAGCGGTAATCGGGGTGGCAGAATGGCCCCAATATGCGCGAACTGTGCGGGCGACTGTGCTGGCAGAAAAGAAAAAAGAATATGTAGATGCGGCCCGCGTACTGGGCTTTGGTCCGATGCGGATCATGTTGCGCCACATCCTGCCCAATTCGATTTCACCGATTTTTGTGATTTCCACGGTGCAGGTCGCCAATGCGATTATCTCCGAGGCCTCCCTGTCCTTCCTTGGGTTGGGAATGCCGGTATCACAACCCTCTCTGGGGTCACTGATCTCGAGCGGCTTTGACTACATCTTTTCCGGCAGCTGGTGGATCACAACCATTCCCGGTGTCATTCTGGTGGTGCTGGTGCTGGTGATCAACCTGCTGGGGGATTGGCTGCGTGATGTGCTGAACCCGAAACTCTATAAAGGATAGGCCAATGTCATTGCTATCAGTCCGTGACCTGAGCGTCGCCTTTGCCATGCGCGACCAGACGGTCACCGCGTTGAACGGAATCTCCTTTGATCTGGATCGGGGCGAACGCCTTGGCATTGTCGGGGAATCCGGAGCAGGCAAATCCATCACCGGTTTTGCGATTTTGAACCTGTTGTCCAAACCCGGGTTTATTGCCGGCGGCAAGATCACCTATGAAGGTGAGGAAATCACCCGGATGGATGATGAAACCCTGCGGGATTTACGCGGCAATCGCATTGCGATGATTTTTCAGGATCCGATGGTGACGCTTAACCCTGTGCTGACCATTGGCCAGCAGATGGTGGAAACCCTGCAAGCCCATCGCGATCTGAGCCGCGAAGACGCGGAAAAAATCTCCGTAATGAAATTGCGCGAGGTCTATATCCCCGCACCGGAGGAGCGCCTGAACCAGTACCCGCATGAATTGTCCGGCGGTATGCGCCAGCGGATCATCATTGCCATTGCCTTGCTGTTGGACCCGCAACTGATTATCGCCGATGAACCGACAACCGCGCTGGATGTGACCATTCAGGCCGATATCATGGAGCTGCTGCTGGAGCTGTGCCAGAGCAACAAAGTATCCCTGATCCTGATTACCCATGACCTCGGCGTGGTGTCGCAAATGACAGAACGCACGCTGGTGATGTATGCGGGCCGGATTATCGAGGCGGGCAAAACCCGCGAGATCATCAATGATCCGCAACACCCCTATACACAGGGGCTGATTAACGCGCTGCCCCAGCAAACCCGTCCGGGCGAACGCCTACAGCAAATTCCGGGGAATATGCCCGGTCTGGCCAGCATCCCGACAGGCTGTGCCTTTCATCCGCGCTGTGCCTATGCGGTAGATGTCTGCCGTACCAAAATTCCGGATATCGTGAGCCTTGGCCCTGTAGAGGTCGCCTGTCACGAGGTCCAGCGCCTGAACGGTACCAAGGAGGGCGCGGCATGAAGGATATGGCAAACGAAACCCTGATCGATATTCAGGGCGTGGAAAAACGCTTTGATCTGGATAGCGGCTTTCTGGATACGCTGAAATTTCGCAAGGGTCGGATCGTCAGCGAGCGGCGTCAGGTGCATGCGGTGAACAATGTATCGCTTAAGGTCCGCAAAGGCGAGGCCCTGTGTGTGGTTGGCGAGAGCGGTTGTGGCAAATCTACATTGGCGCGGCTGGTGGCGGGGTTGCTGAAACCTTCTGCCGGTTCCATCCATTACGGCGGCGCGCGTATCGACACCCTGAGCGGTCGGGCCATGTTGCCCTATCGCAAAAAGATGCAGATGATTTTCCAGAACCCCTATGCATCATTGAATGCGCGCATGACCATCCGGCAGGCACTGGAAGAACCGGTGCGGGTGCATAACCCCGGCATATCGCGCAGGGAAACACAGGATCGCGTGGCCGAGGTCATGCGCGCTGTGGGGGTCGATCCCAGTTGGGCTGCGCGCTTTCCGCATGAATTTTCCGGCGGCCAGCGCCAGCGCATCGCGATTGCACGCGCCCTGACGGTAGATCCTGAATTCATCATCGCCGACGAACCAATTTCCGCACTGGATGTTTCTATTCAGGCGCAGGTGTTGAATTTGATGCTGGAAGCACAGGAAGATCGCGGCCTGACCTATCTGTTCATCACCCATGATCTGTCCGTGGTGCAACATTTCGGCAATCGTGTGGCGGTGTTCTATCTGGGGGCGCTGTGCGAATTGGCAGATACGCAAACCCTGTTTGAAAATCCCAAGCACCCTTATACCAAGGCTCTGCTCAGTGC
>JALWOO010000833.1:0-1895 GCA_027083485.1 Amylibacter sp.
ATGTTCGATATAGCGCTGAAAATACCATTGCCCCCGCTCGCGGTCCGTGGGTTTGTTCAACGCAACCACACGTGCCGCCCGCGGGTTCAGATGCTCCATAAACCGCTTGATGGTGCCGCCCTTGCCAGCCGCATCGCGACCTTCAAACAACAGCAAAACCTTGGCCCCAGTGTCGTCGATCCACTTTTGCACCTTCAAAAGCTCGACTTGCAGCTTGGCCTTTTCCTTTTCATATTCCGCCCGTTTGATTTTCTTCTCATAGGGGTATTTCCCCTGTTCAAACTGGTTTATTTCACGTCCGTTTTCAGGAATTTTCACGTCTATATCCGTCTCTTTGAGCATAACTTCCCCTATTCATTTTCAGCATGGTTATATAGTAGTGCAGCCGCGCAACAGAAGCGTTGACCTAAGTCAATTCGCAAGCCCGCTTTACACTGCCAAAGCAACTATTTTCCGCACTGTGCCCTTTAACATAGCGCCAAAAGCGCATATACAATGACCTACGCCTGCAACAGGGTCAGGCTTGGGTAAACTGAGGATCAAATGTCAAACAAATCGCAACAAGAAGATCAAGCATTCATCAAAGCACTTTCAGAAATGCTGTGTGAACATGATCTCGCTGAAATCCGTTTGAAACGCAAATATTCCGACGACAGCTGGATGAACCTGCGTGTGACACGCAAGGCCCCGGTTTCCGCTGCACCTGCTGCCGCTGCGGCCGCACCTGCGCCTGTGGCGGCTGCCGCTCCTGTTGCCGCTGCTGCGGCACCTGTGGCCGCAGAGGCCGTTAGCGATGACCCTGCAAACCTGCCTGGCGCGGTCACATCGCCCATGGTCGGGACAGCCTATCTGGCACCGGAACCGGATGCGCCGAACTTTGTCAATGTAGGGGATTCCGTCAAAGAGGGCCAGACCCTGCTGATCGTCGAAGCCATGAAAACCATGAACCAGATCCCTGCCCCGAAATCGGGCGTTGTGAAACGTATTCTGGTGGATGATGGCGCGGCTGTGGAATTCGGCACGCCTTTGGTTGTTGTTGAATAACGCCACTTAACGGTTTTCAAACAGGGGGCGATTCGCCATGTTTTCCAAAATTCTGATCGCAAACCGGGGCGAAATTGCCCTGCGTGTGATCCGCGCCTGCCGCGAGCTGGGCATTCAAACCGTAGCGGTGCATTCCACCGCCGATACCGATGCCATGCATGTGCGCATGGCGGATGAAAGTATCTGCATCGGCCCGCCGAGCGGCACACTCAGTTACCTGAACGTACCCAACATCATTTCCGCCTGTGAAATCACCGGCGCAGAGGCCGTGCATCCGGGCTATGGCTTTCTGTCTGAAAACGCCCAGTTCGTGCAAGTGCTGGAAGACCACGACATTAAATTCATCGGTCCCACAGCCGAACACATCCGCATCATGGGCGACAAGATCACCGCCAAGGACACCATGAAAAAACTGGGCGTGCCCTGTGTGCCCGGCTCTGACGGCGGCGTGCCGACAGTGGAGGAGGCTTTCAAGGTCTCTGACGCCATGGGCTATCCGGTGATCGTCAAGGCCACTGCCGGCGGTGGCGGGCGCGGCATGAAGCTGGCCAAAACCCGCGAGGATCTGGAAGAAGCCTTTTTCAGCGCGCGTTCGGAATCCAAGGCCGCCTTTGGCAATGACGAAGTCTATATCGAGAAATACCTCACCCTGCCCCGCCATATCGAGGTTCAGGTTTTCGGCGACGGCAAAGGCCGCGCGGTGCATCTGGGGGAACGCGACTGTTCGCTGCAACGGCGCCACCAGAAAGTATTCGAAGAAGCCCCCGGCCCCGCCATTGACGCGGCAACCCGCGCGCGCATCGGCAAGACCTGTGCCGAAGCAGTTGCCGGCATCAATTACGCCGGCGCGG
>JALWOO010000833.1:1905-2618 GCA_027083485.1 Amylibacter sp.
TTCTTTTTCATCGAGATGAACACCCGCCTGCAAGTGGAACACCCCGTCACCGAAGCCATTTTCGGCGTCGATCTGGTGAAACAGCAAATCCGTGTTGCCGCGGGCGAGGAAATGACCTTTCGTCAGGAAGACCTGTCGATCAAGGGCCATGCCATCGAGGTGCGGATCAACGCGGAAAAGCTGCCGGATTTCACCCCTTGTCCGGGGAAAATCCGCACGTTCCACGCGCCCGGCGGGCTGGGCGTGCGGATGGATTCAGCGCTTTATGACGGTTACACGATCCCGCCCTATTACGACAGCCTGATTGCCAAGCTGATCGTCACCGGCACCACACGGCAGGCGGCTTTGGCGCGTCTGCGGCGGGCCTTGGGCGAATTGATCGTGGATGGGGTCGACACCACCTTGCCGCTGTTTGATGCGCTGCTGGACGAGCCGGCAATCCAGACCGGCGATTACGATATCCACTGGCTGGAAAAATGGCTGGACGCCCAATCCGAGGCCTGAATGTCAGAGCGCCTTACGCCTGAACTGCTGCTGCGCGCTTATGGCAAGGGGATTTTCCCCATGGCCCAAAGCGCGCAGAGCGATGAAATCTTCTGGGTGGATCCCACGCGGCGCGGGATCATACCGCTGGATAATTTCCACATCTCGCGCTCGCTGCGGCGCAAAATCCGCAAGCAGCCGTTTCAAATCACGATCAATCAGGATTTTAC
>JALWOO010000834.1 GCA_027083485.1 Amylibacter sp.
CCAGTTTATCCGCGCGAAGGTCTATTTTTTCCGCTAGGGTTTTGGGCAAAGCCACGACTTCACTCCGGATAGAGGCCGCCGCCGCCTCTGGATCCACCATCGCCCAGCGCCCGATTTCAAAGGCACGTTTGTTGCCTTCAACACCGGCGCGGTTCAATTCCAGCGCGGTCATGATCGAGGCATGCGACAGCGGCAAAAGCCCCTGTTGCCAAGCCGCGCCAAGGATCAGCACGTTTGCATAAATGCTGTCGCCCAGATGCACCCGCGCCAATTCGGTGGCTTCCAGAAACGCTACGGCGCTTTCGCCCAGACGCCCCGTCAAAGACAATTCCATCCGGTCGCTAGGCAGGGAAAATTCGGTGTTACGGGTAAAATCGCCGGTGATGATTTCATGGCTGTTGCAAACCACTTTGGTCCGGTCACGCGCCATCAGCCCCAGCATTTTCGCGCCTGCCGTCACCACCAGATCCCCGCCAATCACCGCATCGGCCTCGCCCACGGAAACGCGGATCGAATTGATGTCCATGGCGTCTTTGGCCAGCCGCATGTGGATTTGCACCGCACCGCCTTTTTGCGCCAGACCGGCCATTTCGATCATGCCCGCGCCCTTGCCTTCGACACGGGCCGCCATGGCCAGCACCGCCCCAACGGTGACAACGCCGGTACCGCCAACGCCGGTAATCACCAGATTATGGGTGCCGGAAATCTCTGGCAGGGTTGGCTCGGGCAGCTCTGGCAAGGATATGCCGCTGGCCGAGGGTTTGCGCAGTTTGGCACCGTGAACGGTAACAAAGCTCGGGCAAAAACCGTCGATACAGGTGAAATCCTTGTTGCAGGAAGACTGGTCAATCTGGCGTTTACGCCCGAGTTCGGTTTCCAGCGGCGTGATCGCCACGCAGTTGGACACAACCCCGCAATCGCCACAGCCTTCGCAGACCTCGGGATTGATGAACACGCGCTGATCCGGATCGGGAAAGGTACCGCGCTTGCGGCGACGGCGTTTTTCGGCCGCACAGGTCTGGGCGTAGACGATCACCGACACACCCTTGATTTTACGGAATTCTTCCTGAACCTGCATCAATTCGTGACGCTCGTAGAACCTCACCCCTTTGGGGAATTCGCTGAAGGGGACGTCCTCTTTTTCATCGTAAACCAGCGCCAGATGTTCGACCCCCATGGCCAGCACTTCGGCACAAATCCGTTGTGCGCTCAGGTCGCCGTCATGGGTCTGCCCGCCGGTCATCGCCACCGCATCATTGAACAGGATTTTATAGGTAATGTTGGTATTTGCCGCCAAGGCAGAGCGGATCGCCAGAATACCGGAATGGTTATAGGTGCCGTCACCAAGATTCTGAAACACATGGTCGCGGGAGGAAAACAGCGATTCCCCCACCCAGTTCGCCCCTTCGGCCCCCATGTGGGTAAAGCCATAGGTGTTGCGGTCCATCCACAGCACCATGGTATGGCAGCCGATCCCCGCATAGGCGCGCGACCCTTCGGGCACTTTGGTGGATGTGTTATGCGGGCAACCGGAACAGAACCACGGCAACCGCGCCGCCAGATCGGTGGCATTATCGGCGGTTACCGCCGCGTCCAGCCGCGCCAGCGCCTTTTTCATCTTGTCCGTGGAAATGCCTTCTTCGCCCAGCAACATGCCCAGCTTTTGCGCAATCATCACCGGATCCAGCGCGCCTTTGACCGAAAAAATGGTCTCCTCGGGGCGTTTGTCGTGTTTCCAGCCAATCACCCGGCGCCCGTCGCGGATGTTGAACAGGGTCTCGCGGATCTGCACCTCCACCAGCTTGCGCTTTTCCTCGACCACGATAATCAGGTCCAGCCCTTCGGCCCATTCGTTGAAGGATGTCATATCCAGCGGCCATGTCATCGCCACCTTGTAGGTGGTGATGCCAAGGCGTTCGGCCTCGGCGTCGTCAATGCCCAGCAGTTCCAGCGCGTGGCTGGTATCGAGCCAGCTTTTGCCCATGGAAACAATGCCGATTCTCGCGCCCGCCTTGCCGTGCATGCGTTTGTCCAGCCCGTTGGTGCGGGCGAATGCCTCTGCGGCAAAGCGTTTGTAATCGTGCAGGCGGGCCTCTTGTGGTACCCAATGGTCATTGGCGCGGATGTTCAACCCGTCTTCGGGCATGTCAAAATCGGTGGGGATTTTTATCTGCACCCGATCCGGATTGCCATCAACAACCGCTGTGGATTCCACCGTGTCCTTGACGCATTTGATCCCGACCCAGGCCCCGCAATAGCGGCTGAGCGCATAGCCATAGGCCCCGTAGTCCAGAATTTCCTGCACGCCGGCAGGCGACAGGATCGGCATCATCGCATCGACAAGCGCAAATTCCGATTGGTGCAGGACGGTCGAACTCTCGCCCGTGTGGTCATCACCCATACAGACCAGCACGCCGCCGTTTTTGGAACTGCCCGCCATATTGGCATGGCGAAAAACATCGCCGGAGCGATCCACCCCCGGCCCTTTGCCGTACCACATGCCAAAAACGCCGTCGAATTTGCCATCGCCACGGATTTCCGCCTGTTGCGCCCCCCAGAGCGCGGTTGCGGCCAGATCCTCGTTCAGGCCGGTCTGGAACACCACGTCCGATT
>JALWOO010000835.1 GCA_027083485.1 Amylibacter sp.
CCGCCCACATCAGCCGGCGGCAAATTGAAACGGAACGAATAATCCAGCATCGACAGTTGCGGCAGGATCACCAGGAAGATCAACCAGAACCCGACCAGCCCCATGAGCGCACTGCCCATGACCAGCCCGTTGTTCTTGAAGAACTCCGAGAATATCATTTTCTTTTTCATGACCCCCCCTATTCCGACGCCAATTCGCCGGCAGGCATCACCACCGCATTGTTGGCGTCATAGTGAACCGACATGGTTTCGCCCGTGTGGCCTTCGTTGACTTGGCCAAGGTTCGGCATCGACATCTTGATCTGTTTGCCTCCGTCCCCTTCCAGAAACACGCTAAAGGACGCGCCTTCAAATTCCTCGTTCAGCACTTTGGCCGAAATCGTGGTTTTGCTGGATGGATCTGATTCTCCAAGCAGTAATGCTTCAGGGCGCACAAACATCATCGCATCGTCGCCCACGTTCATTTTTCCAACCTGGCTCGGGGTGATCTGGGCGCGCAATTCACCAGACCGGTTCGATGAAATAATCGCCTCGGTACCGCTTATGTTGGAGATTTTCCCGCGAAATACGTTGTTTTCACCCACAAATGAGGCAACAAACGGAGTTGCCGGCCGGTCGTAAATCTCGTGGCCGTTGTCGATCTGGTCAATCACACCGGCTTTCATCACCGCAACATTGTCCGACATGGTCAAGGCTTCGCCCTGATCGTGGGTAATGTAGATAAAGGTAATGCCTACCCGCTGCTGGATTTCGCGCAGCTCGGTGCGCATGTGCTGGCGCAGCTTCAGATCAAGCGCGGAAAGCGGTTCGTCCAGCAACAGAACATCCGGATTGGCACAGAGCGCGCGCGCAATCGCGACACGTTGTTTTTGACCGCCAGACAATTCAGAGGGCAGTTTGTCGCCCTGACCGCCAAGGGCGATCATGTCCAGCAATTCATCGGCGCGCTTGCGCCGTTCGCCGGCACTGGCTCCGGCCACTTCCATGGAAAAGCTGATATTCTCCCAGATTTTCATCAATGGAAACAATGCCAGATTCTGAAAAATCAACGCGGTCGGGCGTTTGTTCGGCCCGATGCCGGCCATGTTGTTGCCGCCGATCAGGACCCGTCCGTCAGAGGGTTCAAGAAAGCCGGACACCGCCCGCAAAATGGTTGTTTTCCCGCAGCCCGATGGCCCGAGAAACGAAAAGAAATCGCCACCGTTAATGTGAACGTTGGCCTCCCGTACGGCGACAAAGTCACCGAATTTGATCCAGACATTTTCCAGATCGACAGCAACACCAGAACTCATGTGTTTTCCCCGCAATATGATTGTTTTTTGGTTGGGCGATGTTTTGCCAGCGCCACGCCGGATGGTTCCCCGGCTGGAATTGGTCACGCCCGAGAGGGGCGTGACCGGTGTTCTCGTTCTAAAAGCGAATTAGGCGCTTTGGAACTTGTTCACATACTCGGTGCGCACATCTGCGTACCAAGGTGCTTCAGCAGGCCATGCATTCAGGTTGGCCAATGCGTCGCCAGGATAGGCTTCTGCGAAGTTTTTCGCATAGGCTGCACCGGCAAATTTGTCGGCACCCAGAATTGGCGAGTTGTAGCCATGCTTGTCGATGGCTTTACCGGCATTTTCCGGATTGTAGGCAAAGTCGATCAAGGCATAAGTCTCGTCGATGTTTTTCGCGCCTTTGGTCATTGCCAGACCGTCAACCCAAGCCATAGCACCCTCGGCAGGAGCCTGATAAGTCACTGGCTCGCCAGCGGTTTTCAGGGCCAGTGGTGGGCCATCCCAGGTTTGACCAACAACAACACCGTCGTTGAGCAGACCGTTTTTCTGGGAGTCAGCATCGTTCCAGATCAGCTTCAGGTTTTTCTTGCGTGCAATACACCAGTCGGTGATCTTGCCCCAGGTTTTGCGGAAGTTTTCTTCGGACTCATAAGCAGCCCAAACCGCGCCCGGCTCCAGATCGCCAGTTGTTTCCATGTACAGGCCGGCACACAACATGCCGGAATGCGCACGGATCATGGTTTTACCCGCATTTTCGTCGGACCAGATTTCGCCATAGGAAGGCACGCCGTCTTCACGGGAAGGTGCCCATTTGTCTACGCGCCAAGCCATGCCTTCAGTACCCCAGATGTGTGGGATCCATGTGTTGCCTTTGCCATCAAAGTTCCAGGCGTCCGGACCGATTTTGGCCATAGCAGGGTTGGCGGCAGCAATGTTGATGCGGCTCATGTCGAATGGCTGCAGCAGACCCAGAGGACCCCACTGAAGCGAACGGTTGTTTGTCGGGCCGATCAGATCGGCACCCGCGCCGTCAGAGGCTTTCATCTTGTTGATCAGCTCTTCGTTGGAGCCAATACCGATGTAGTTCACTTTAATGCCGGTTTCGGCAGTAAACTTGGCCAGCATTTCCTCAGGCCAGTAATCCGACCAATCCATCAGGGTCATCTCGCCAGAAGAGGCCAGCGCATTGGAAACCAGCGCAGGCGCAGCAACAGTGGCGGCACCCAGGGTTGTCCCTGTTTTCAGGAATGAACGGCGATTGATGCCATTGGTTGTTTTTGTCATGAAGTTTCTTCCTCCCGAAAGAATTGTGGGTGCAGCAAA
>JALWOO010000836.1 GCA_027083485.1 Amylibacter sp.
CCAGCGCATCGCGCAGGCCATCGCCGATGTAGTTCACAGCCAGCACTGTCAGGCTGATGCACAGGCCGGGCCAGATCACCCGTTCGGGATACAGTTCCATCCGGTCGGTCGCATCAAACAGCAGTTTACCCCATGTGGGAAAATCCGATGGAAAACCCAAGCCCAGAAAGGACAGCGCGCTTTCGGTGATGATCGCATTTGCCAGCCCAAGCGTGGCAGACACCATAATCGGGGACATAACATTAGGCAGCAAATGGCGGGTAATCATTTTCCCCGAAGAGGTGCCGATGGATTTTGCCGCCAGAATAAATTCGCGTTCCTTCAGCGCCAGCACATCCCCGCGCACAATCCGCGCGGTCTGCATCCAGCTGGTGATGCCGATACCGATCACCACCAGAATGAAAATACCGCCCTCCGGCCCAACGCTCTGGCGCAGAGCATCCCGAAACAGCAGCATGATTACCAACAACAGCGGCAGCAAAGGCAGTGCCAAAAACAGATCTGTCAGGCGCATCAGCAGCCCGTCAAAACGTTTGAAATAACCGGCAACAACACCAATCGCAGTTCCGAGGAATATCGACAAAAGCATCGCGGTCCAGCCAACAGCCATAGAGACCTGTCCCCCCGCCATCAGCTTTGCCAATGTATCCCGCCCCAGATTATCGGTGCCAAGCGGATGCCCCCAGGATACCTTGGCCCCTTCTTCCCAGAAGCTGGTATAAATCGGGCGAATATCCTTGGCGCGAATATCCAGCGCCTGCGGATCCAGCGTCCACAAAAACGGCCCCAGCAAAACAGCGGCAGTAATAAAGATCAGAAAGCCGCCCCCCATCAGGGCACCTTTGTGGGATTTGAACTGATCCCAGACATCCCACCACTGATTGCGGGCCTCATGTTCAAGTTGTGGAGCGATATCAGTCATAACGGATCCTCGGGTCCAGAACGCCATAGAGAACGTCTGCAATCAGGTTGAAAACTACGATCAGGATCGCAAAAATGAAGGTCAGGGTCTGCACCATCGGCAGGTCGTTCGCCTGAATGGCGGTAATCAGCAGCTGACCAAGGCCGTTCACCTTGAACACCTGCTCGGTAATAATCGCGCCACCAAACACCTGCGGCACGCCCAGCGCGATCACGGTGACCACCGGTATCATTGAATTGCGCAGCACATGCACCAGCACCACCACCTTTTCCGACAGGCCTTTGGCCCGCGCGGTGCGCACATAGTCCTGATTAAGATTGTCCAGCATGGATGCGCGCATAAACCGGCCAATCTGTGCCGCATTATACAGCGCCAGAACGGACACCGGCATCAACATCTGCCTGATTTGGAACATAAAGGAATCCCAATCATTCACCACATGGGTTGTGTCGTAAATCGACGGAAGCCAATGCAGCTTTACCGAGAAAATCACGATCAACAAAACACCGGTGAAAAAGGTAGGAACCGAAAAGCCGACCATGGAAATAAACGTCCCGATCTGGTCAAAGATCGAATACTGTTTATAGGCGGAAACAATCCCCAAAGGCAGAGCTATCAAAATCCCCAGAATATACGACAGGCCCACCACCCACAGGGTTTGAGGCATCCGTTGCGCCACAATATCCATTACCGGCGAGCGGGTTTGCCATGAAATCACCCGCTGCATGCCATCGGAAAATCCGGTGCTGAAGAAATAGTCAAACAGGTGCAGTGGTTCGACCCAGAAAAATTGCACCAGCCATTTCCAGTATTGAATATGGATTGGCTGACCAAGGCCCAGGGCCTCGCGCATTTTCTGTTTTACTTCCGCAGGAACTGTCAAGGGCACCTGCGCCATGGGATCCCCCGGTGCCAGTTGCAGCAATAAGAAAATTATCAAAGATATGAACACAAGCGTCGGGACCGCAAAAAACAAGCGACGAATGGTATAGTTCAGCATGGACGCCTCGGTTCAAAGCTCTGAGAAAAGGAAACCCCGGCGCAGCACGGCACGCCGGGGAAAGGATTAAGGATTACTTACTTGGCGCGAGACCAATCCGCAACATTCCACATTTGGGTATCCCAAACATTCATGATGACGCCTTTCAAAGATTTCGCATGGGCCGAGGAGTTACCACGGTGTACCAGCGGAATAATGATGTAGTCTTGCATCAGGATGTCATTCAGAGCCTTGCCGATACGGGCACGCTCTTCCAGATCAGCCGTTTTGCTCATCTCGTCATGCAGGGCATCGTATTTAGGGTTACAATGGCGCGGAATGTTTTCACCCTGCCACTGTGTTTCAGGCCGTGGTTCCGCACCACAGCGCCAGCTACCCAGATAGGTTTGTGGATCGGTGCCAGAGAAGTTGTTGGCGTACATTTCAACGTCAGCAAAGAACTTCTGGAAGGTATCAGGCGATCCCGGATCACCACCAAAGAACACAGACGCATCAAGGTTGCGCAGCTCGGTTTCAACACCGATCTGTTTCCACCAGTCTTTAATCAAAGCCTGGAAATCCTGACGCACAGCGTTGGTGGATGTCTGGTACAACATGGACAGGCGCACGCCGTCTTTGGCACGCACACCATCGGAACCTTTGACCCAACCGGCATCATCCAGCAGCTTGTTTGCGCCGGCAATGTCTTGCTTCAGGCAGCTGTCATTTGCTGTCGAGTTGTACGCCGCCGGAGCAGGCACAACGTTACAGGTCAGCTTGCCTGCTGGACCATAACCGATTTCGCGCAGCAATTCGCGATCGATCGCCATGGACAGGGCCTTGCGTACGTTAATGTCGCTCAGGAACGGGTGCGGATGCTTGCGTGTTGAACGCTCGTCGCCCCATTTTGGATCCGGATCGGTCTGGTTGACCATGATACGTTCCACCAGCGGGCCAAAGCCAACAACCTGAACACCTTTGCCGCCCTTGGCCATTTTGGCCATCACGTCGGGTGCCAGTTGCAAGTTCCAGGCGTAATCGAATTCGCCGGTTTCAAACACTGCACGCGCCGCAGCGGTTGCGTCTCCGCCACCTTTGAAGGTCAGCGTCGCAAACGCCGGCTTGTTGGGGTCGCGATAGTTTTCATTTGCAACCATGGTGATTACGTCATTCGGGCGGAATTCCTTAACCGTGAACGGGCCTGTGCCGATCGGGTTGAAGTTTTCATCCGTACAGGACGGTGCCGCAGCGCCAACACAGTTTTTGAACTGGGCAGCCTGAATGATTGGCTGTTCACCACCAACAAAAGGGCCGTATGGGAAAGGGGTTGGTTTCTCGAACGATACCTTGACGGTCAGATCATCAATCACATCAACGCTTGATACGCCGCCAAACTTCGACAACTGCGCACAACCGCCATCCGGGTTCATGCAGTAATCGGCAGTAAATTTCACATCATTGGCGGTAAAATCGGTGCCGTCGGACCATTTCAGACCGGGTTTGATTTTCCAGGTGATGGATTTCAGATCTTCGCTAACACCGCCATTTTTCACGGTCGGAATTTCGGCAGCCAGCCAGGGGATCAACGCCCCGTTTTCGTCGTAACGGCCCAGAGGTTCGATAATCAGCGCCGAAGCATCGATATCTTTGGTCCCACCGGAAAGATACGGGTTCAAAATGGATGGCGCTTGCCAATAAATAATCTTCAATTCGCCGTCTGAACCACGACCAGCGATCGCCATAGTTGCCATAGACAGAGCAAGCGCGCTCCCTATAGCGAGTGTTTTAAGTGTCATATTCTTCTCCCAGTTAGTTATTGTTGACCCCAAGGTTTTGGCGTCTGTCCGCCTATTTGAGTAAACACCGAACCCATATTCGCCCTAAAACATCATATTTCCAGAGATAACACCCCCTGAAACCCCAATGTATTCTGGCGTAATACCCTCCCGTAAATCGCAGAAGTACGCCAAAAGGCGACTCTGTAGTTCGTTTGTCTGGGAGCGAAGATAGCCCAATTCCCGAGAATTGCACGATTTTTTTTCATAATTACGTATTTTTTGACTATCAGGATAATTTTCCTTGACCCTTTGATATGCAGTAAACAAACTCTGCCAAACATCTTGTCAGGATAATACCATGCCCAAGCAGTACACACCGCTGGAAATGATGGCCAAGCTGATCAGCTTTCCCACCGTTTCCACTGAAACCAATCTGCCGCTCGTCGAATTTGTTGCCGATTATCTAAAATCCTGGGGGGTAGAGCCGCATATCATTTACAATGATACCGGCGACAAGGCCAATCTCTATGCACATATCGGCCCCATGATAGAAGGCGGGGTGATCCTGTCCGGCCATACCGATGTGGTGCCGGTAACGGGGCAAAACTGGTCAACGGACCCGTGGACAGTGACCGAACGGGACGACAAATATTTTGGTCGTGGCACCTGTGATATGAAAGGGTTTGACGCAATCGCGCTGGCTGCCGTGCCCGATATGCTGGCCGCCGACCTGAAACGCCCCATTCAGATTGCCTTGTCCTATGACGAGGAAATAGGGTGCGAAGGTGTGATTCCCATGATTGCGGAACTGGCCGAAAAAATGCCCAAGGCCGCCACCTGTATCGTCGGGGAACCCTCCCTGATGAAAGCCGTCAGCGGACATAAGGGCGGGGTCGGTTTTCTAACCCAAATCGAAGGCTTTGAAATCCATTCATCATTGATGCATCGCGGGGTATCGGCAATTCTGGCGGCGGGAACATTGCTGGAGTGGCACAATGAGCAACTGGCCGAGGCTATGTCCAAAGCAGACCCCGACTGCCCGTTTGATCCGCCTTTCACCACATACCATGTCGGAACGATTACCGGCGGCACCGCCGGCAATATCACCGCAAAAAACTGTGAATTTGTTTCGGATTATCGGGTTCTGCCGACAGAAGATCCCGATGAAATCCGCGCCCGTTATCGTGCCAAAGTCGCCGAGGTCGAGGCAAAGATGCAGGCTATCCGGCCAGAGACCCGCATCAAACTGACCTCCAAATTCGGCGTCCCCGGCCTTAAGCCCGAAGAAAACGGCGCGGCAGAGGCCATAGTGCGGCAATTGACCGGCAACAATTCAACCAATGTTGTCTCCTACGGCACCGAGGCCGGCCATTTTCAAAACGCCGGGTTTTCGACTGTTATCTGTGGTCCGGGCAGCATAGAACAAGCGCATCAACCGGATGAATTTATTTCCATAGCCCAATTCGGCGCGGGTATAAAATTCATGCAGAACCTTATAAAACACCTGAGCTGAGGAAAAACCCAATGCCCCTGATCAACCGATTTGCCGAACTCCACAGCGACATTACCGAATGGCGACGCGATTTTCACGAAAACCCGGAATTGATGTATGACACCCACCGCACCGCCGATATCGTAGCTGAAAAGCTGCGTGCTTTTGGCTGTGACACGGTAAAAACCGGCATTGGGCGCACCGGCGTTGTCGGGGTTATTCACGGCAAACAGCAAAATTCCGGCAAGGTCATGGGCCTGCGCGCCGACATGGACGCGCTGCCGATTTATGAACAAACCGGCCTGCCCTATGCTTCCAAAACCGAAGGCAAAATGCACGCCTGCGGCCATGACGGCCATACGGCAATGCTTTTGGGTGCGGCGCAGTATCTGGCGGAAACCCGCAATTTCGACGGCACCGCCGTGGTGATTTTTCAGCCCGCCGAAGAAGGCGGCGCAGGCGGCAAGGCGATGGTGGATGACGGCCTGATGGAAGAATTCGGCATTCAGGAAGTTTACGGCATGCACAACTGGCCCGGCCTGCCGGTGGGGCAATTTGCCATTCGGGACGGGGCCTTTTTTGCCGCCACCGATTTGCTGGACATCAAGATCACCGGCAAAGGCTGCCATGCGGCGATGCCCAACGACGGGGTGGATACCACGCTGGTTGCCTCTGCCATTGTGATGAACCTGCAATCCATCGTGTCACGCAACACCAACCCGCTGGAGTCACTGGTGGTGTCGATCACCAGCTTTGAAACCGAAAGCAAAGCCTTTAACGTGATCCCCGAATTTGTGCAGCTCAAGGGCACTGTGCGCACCTTGTCCCCTGAAATTCGTGATCTGGCGCAGGATCGCATTACCGCGATCATTGAAAACACCGCGGCTGCCTATGGGGCCACTGCCGAACTGGATTACAACCGCAACTATCCGGTGATGATCAACACCACAGATGAAACCGATTTCGCCATCAAAGTCGCGCAAAATGTGGCCGGTGAACAAAACGTTGACCCAAACACCCCGCAAGTAATGGGCGGCGAGGATTTTGCCTTTATGCTGGAGGCCCGCCCCGGTGCCTATATTCTGATTGGCAACGGCGAAGGCGCAAACGTGCATCATCCGCTTTACAACTTCAACGACGAAGCAATCCCCGCAGGATGTTCATATTGGGCCAGCCTGATTGAACAGGGCATGCCTGCGAGCTGATCCATGGCAGAAAAGGTATTTGTCCACATCGGTGCCCACCGCACCGGCAGTTCCAGTTTTCAGGCCTTTTTAGGCCATAACCGGGAGCTGTTGAAAAATGCGGGCTATAACCTTTTTTACCCGAACCGTGACGGCGCAGAGGGCGGCTATTCCAAACGGATCAGCCTGCCCAACCCGTCGGTTGCTGCGGTCAAACACACCAACCTGTTTAAAAAACACGTGCGCCCGATGCGGCGCAAATTTGCCATCCTGACCGACGCCCCGAGGCCGTTTTCGATCCTGTCCGAAGAAAACATCCTCGGGCGGATGCGGTTGTTGTTTCTGGGCAAATTCTATCCCCAAGCGGGTCTGCGGCTTGATCTGGTGCGGCAAGGACTGGATCAGCCAATTGACAACGTGGCTCTGGTGGTGCGGAATTATGGCGATTTCTATACCTCTGCGGCGGCCATGCAGGCGCTTTTTGCCAAACGGCCAGCATTTGAAACCGTGCTTCCCCGTCTAATGGACAACACCAAAGGCTGGGCCGATCTGGCAGAAAGGCTCTTGCGGCGGGGGCAGGTGCGCCATTTGACAGTGGTGGATTATCCTGCACGCGGCGATGACGCGGCGCTGTTCGGGCATTTGTGCGGGACTGTGCCCAAAGGCCTGAGCGCACCGCCAAAACGCACGAATATTTCGGCCAGCCACAAAGCGATTGATGAAATTCAACGCCGCCATGGCCAGCAAGAAAAACTGCCACTGGATGAGCGTGCCGAAATCATCGAACGATATGCCGTGCGCAAAGGATATGATCCTTTTGATCCTTTCACGCGCCAGCAGCGCGCAATTCTGAGCCAAAGATACCAAAAGGATCTGGAAGCCCTGTCCAAAATACCCGATCTGAAACTCGTCACCCGAACCAAGGAATAGAACGTTATGCTTTTCAAGGTTTTTCTCCTCGCTATTGTGATGATCCTGCAACCGATTGCCGGCAGCGCCAAAACCTTAAGCCACAAAGAAGCGCTCAAGGCCGTGCAGCCGCCGTCCGGTAAAATCTGGCATGGCACCTATGTTGGCAAAATGGTGCCGCATCCCAAATACGGCGAAGTCGAGGTTGCTCCGCTTCGGGGCGTGATTGCCTATGAGCGGGCCGTTAAGAAAAAGGTTGGCTGGATTACATTTAACGACGACTGGTTCCAAACCCGCCGTTTTCCAATCAAGCGAGTGCGCGCAATCCGCAAGCACGGTGCCATTCCCTATGTCCGCCTGATGTTGCGCTCAGACCCGTTTCAGGAACACAAGGAACCTCTGTTCACCACCAAGGCAATTGCCGATGGAAAATTTGACCGCGATTTGCAAAAATGGTTTCGGGGAGCCGCGAAATTCAGCATGCCCTTGTTGGTTGAATACGGCACCGAAGTAAACGGCGAGTGGTTCCCGTGGAACGGCGTCTGGAGCGGCCGCAAAAAGGGCGCTGCGCAATTTGTCAAAGCATACCGCCACATCGTTCGCCTGGCCCGCAAAAACGGGGCTTCCAATATTGTCTGGATTTTCCATGTTAATTATCTGGACGGCCCGCAAAAACCCTGGAACCGGATGGAGAACTATTATCCCGGCGACAGGTTCGTCGATTGGCTGGGCATTTCGATATATTCAACTATGAACCCTTACGAAAACTACAAAGTCCCGTTTCGGCGCGTGGGAAAAACCATTCAGCGGCTCAAGAAGATGGCTCCGAAAAAACCGATCATCCTGTCCGAATTCGGCACCGATATTCGCAACCCCTATGAACCCGCCGGCCCCTGGGCAAAAGGCGCATTAACCGACCTGATCAACAACCGCTGGCCAGAGGTTATCGGCTTTAACTGGTGGAATGAACGCTGGCCAAACGGGAATGACCCGAAACGGGCAACGGACTTGCGCGTAAAGGCAAGCCCGGCTTTGCGGCGCGTCTTTCGCCAAAAACTTGCCAATCCCCGCATAGCGCCCTAAACCTGTTTCAAATCAATTAGAGATTGACCCATAGCGCGGATTGCTTCGTCATTGCTTTTTAGCGTTCTGCCAAGAAGTGTCTCTATTAGCGGCGTTTGCATATTGTGCCGACGGCCCAGATTGATTGCCGCTGTTTTGACATCCCCGTCGAACAGCCCGATCAACCGCACCAGAAAATCCGGCAGCTGGCGCGGTTTGATCTTTTTGGCATAGGTCGGGAAATTTTCCGCCAGAGATTTCGCAATATCCACCATCGGCAGGCTTGGTCCTGTGGCAAACACACGCCGCCCGAAAACCGCATTGTTCTGCATTGCACGGATATGAAGCTCCGCCGCATCACGCACATCTATCAACGAAAAATAGATCCGCGGCATGCCCGGAAATTCCCCGTCCATTATCCGTTTAATCACTGCACCGGATGTGCCGATATCCTGCTCAAGCAACGGTCCCATAATAAAGCCCGGATTAATCACCGTTAAATCATCACGCCGGTTGGCCTGCTCCATGATTTTCCACGCTTCTTGTTCTGCAAGGGTTTTTGATAGCACATAAGCATTCACATCATCCCCGCCCGGCCGGGTCCAGTCAGCCTCTCCGTAAGGTTTCGTGCGGGACTTATCGTGCCCATGACAAACCGCCACCATCGACGAGGTCAGCACAATGCGTTTCACCTGACTGTCGAGCGCCGCAGTCAGCGCGCGGCGCGTGCCTTCCAATGCGGGTTTGATGATGTCATCGGGGTCTTTAGGGGTGGTGGTCACAAATGGCGAAGCCGTGTGCAAAAGGTAATCCACACCTGCCATTGCCTCGGCCCAACCGGCATCCTGTAGCAAGTCCAGCTCGACAAAGCTCAAACGCGATGTATCTGCGCCCTGCTCTTCCAATACCTTGCGGATATGCGCCCCCTTGGCCGCTGTCCGCACAGATCCCCGCACTGTATAGCCCTCCGCCAAAAGCTGCAAAAGAATGTGGCTGGCAAGAAAACCGGACGCGCCGGTCACAAGAATGGTTTGCTGGGTCATGTGCTTCTCCGAGTTTTATTTTTTGACGTTCTGACGTTTTTTGCACTTTTTGTCAATTAGTATTATCCTGACATGAATTGCACCTTCCTCGATCAGGGAATAGAACGACGCTATGGACGACAAAAAACAACATATTCTGAACGCAGCCCTGCGCGTTGTTACCGATTACGGTTTCAAACGCACCTCGATGGAGGACATCGCGCGCGAGGCCGGTGTCTCGCGTCCGGCAATCTATCAATGGTTCCGTAACAAGGATGACGTATTTCTGTCCTGTCTGGACATGGTGATCGAGCAGGCCTTTAGCCTTGCCGAAACCAAAAGCGCCGAACAGACAAGCCCCAAAGCCAAGGTTGCGGCCTATCTAAAAGCCTACATGGGGTTTTATCATAGCCTGCTGATTGCCGGTCGCCACGGGCAGGAACTTCTTGACCTGAACAACCGGCTCGGTGCGCAGAAATCGACCGACGCAATGGAACGCTTCATTGTGGCCCTGAACGCGCTCATGCAGCTGCCCGCCGATGCCGAAGAAGGCCATGTTCTGGCGCATTCGGCTGCCGGTATCAAGTATCAGACACCGGACCCTGCGCGCTTCAGCTCCCGGCTTGATTTGCTGTTGGAACGGTTTCTGGCATCGAATTTTACATCAGCCAACACCCCACAAACCAGCCGGTAGACAGCCCCCGCAAGGTGGGTTTATGGGGCAGACACTTCCAGAATATGCACCCATGTGTCACCATACCGCCGCACGTCCAGCAGGGAAAAACCTGCGGGCGGAATTTGCTGGGTGTTTTCTTCCCAAACCACAAGCGCATCCGCTGCCAGCCAGCCGCCTGATCGGGCTGCCAACAAGGCTTTGCCGCCCAGCCCCTTGCCATAAGGCGGGTCCAGAAATACCAGATTAAACGGCTCCATTGTTGCCGTACCCAACCGCGTGGC
>JALWOO010000837.1 GCA_027083485.1 Amylibacter sp.
ATTTTATGAAGCCGGTGCCGGTGATGAAACTGGTCGAGCTGATCCGCGGAATTGCCACGGACGAAGAAACCTTTAAAACCGTAGAAGCCCTGTGCGAGAGGCTCGGAAAAACCGCCTCTGTTTCCGAGGATTTCCCTGCTTTCATCGTCAACCGCATCCTGATGCCGATGATTAACGAGGGCATTTATGCGGTTTATGAGGGCGTCGGCACCGTCGAAAATATCGACAAATCGCTAAAGCTCGGCGCGAATCATCCCCTTGGCCCGCTGGAATTGGCGGATTTTATCGGGCTGGATATTGTGCTGGCCAATCTGAATGCGCTGCATGACGGTCTGGCAGACAATAAATACCGTCCTTGCCCGCTGTTGGTGAAATACGTCGAAGCCGGCTGGCTTGGCCGCAAAACCGGACGCGGATTTTATGACTATACCGTCGAACCCCCTGTCCCCACACGTTAGGAAACCCCATGCGCCGCCTGATTTCCCAAGGCTCTCCCTATGAAACCAAAATCGGGTATTCCCGCGCTGTCGTTGATGGGGACTGGATTTTTGTTTCCGGCACCACGGGGTATGATTACAAAACCATGGAAATTTCACCCGACCCCTATGAACAGACCGTACAAACCCTGAAAAATGTCGCTTGGGCGTTGGAACAGGCCGGTGCCGGTTTTGCGGATGTTGTGCGTGTGCGCTATATTTTACCCAATACGCAGGATTTTGAAGCCTGCTGGCCTGCATTAAAAGACGCCTTTGGAAACAGCCGCCCGGCTGCTACCATGATGTCGGCGGGGTTGATTGACCCGGCAATGAAAATTGAAATAGAGGTCACAGCGCGCAAGCCTGAATAGCACCGCCTTACCCCCTACAGGAGCCACCCATGACCGAAGATACCGACCGCCACGCGATGAAAATGGCCAAGAAAAAGGCCGCGCGCGATAAAATTATGGCCACAAAAACCGATAAAAAAGGGTTGATCATTGTCCATACGGGCAAGGGCAAAGGCAAAAGCTCGGCAGCTTTTGGCATGATCTTCCGCTGTATTGCCCATGATATGAAATGCGGCGTTGTGCAATTCATCAAGGGCGGCATGTCCACGGGTGAGCGCGATTTGATCCTGGCAAAATTCAACGATATTTGCAGTTTCCACACCATGGGCGAGGGGTTCACCTGGGAAACGCAGGACAAAACCCGAGATACGGAAATGGCACAGGCTGCCTGGGCCAAGGCCAAAGACCTGATCCGCGACGAAAGCAACAAGATGGTGCTGCTGGATGAAATCAACATCGCCATCCGGTACGGTTATGTCGATTTCAACGAAGTGGTCGAATTTCTTGTGAACGAAAAACCGGAAATGACCCATGTGGTGCTTACCGGACGCAATGCCAAGGACGAGCTGATCGAAATTGCCGATCTGGTTACGGAAATGGAGTTGGTCAAACATCCGTTCCGCTCCGGTATCAAGGCGCAGATTGGCGTTGAATATTAAGAGTTACTGTACAGGCTCAAAATCGGCTCGGGGATTATGGCTTAAAGGCCATTAATTCCTGTCGGGTGATGGAAAAATGTTTTTCCAACATCTGGTCTATTTCCGGTTCCGAATGGTTGTTCAGCGTTCCGGTAAATTCCGGTATCGAATCATTGTCCACATGAATTGTTCGTATCCAGGTCGGGCTGACCTGTTCTGAAAATGTGGTGAAAAAAGCCGGAATTTTCCTGTGGTTGCGCGAATACACATTTTTGCCGCTCAGGTGCGTTGGTGTAATCATGGCTGTGCCAATGCCCAGCGGGGTCCGTTCGCAGCCATCGAAAATGCGGTTCTTATGTTTGCTGACCTCTAAAAAAAGACCCTTGTTAAAGGCCAACACCACAGGAGAGCTGTCATCCAAAACCCGTGCCGCACGCGGTAACAATTTGCGAATACGGGCAATAAAATCGACATCCAGCATATCGTCATCATCAAGCCGGAAACTGGTAAACCGCTTGTAGCCTTCATCACGCAACGTATCATAACAACTACGAATTGCGCGATATTGCGGCATGAAAGGTTTTTCCATCAGTACAGCCCCTTGTAGGGGAGCCAGAAGCTGTTCCAGCCTTTCCTTGTATTCGGATGGAAACGATTTGGAAATCAACACGATAAAGCGGAAATCCTTGTCAGTCTGGTTCAATAATGACCGCAATGCCAGTTTTTCAAAAAAAGCAAACCTGCGCTCCAGCCGTTCTGGCGAAAAAATCTTTTCGGCCTGCATATCCAGCGGATCACTGCTATGCAGAAACCCTCCCTTTGACAGAAAAGAGAACCGCATCAAGCCGACGATCTGGTTTTCCTTGGACATATTCAAGCCTTTGTACCTGCGCAGGCCGCCAAAGGCCGCATTGCAAAGCTACAGCAGCATGAAGCCAAAAAAAAGCCCCGCCAACAGGCGGGGCTTTTCGTTTTACATTGGTTGTTCGGTTCCATCTCCGCCAGAGCCAAAGCCCACGCCGAGATCTTCACCCATCACATCCCCGGTATCCTCAAAGGCTGCCATTGGATCCGACGTGCTATCCATGTCAGTCGGGGCCATCAATGCTGCGGCTGCTTCTGCCTCTGCACGA
>JALWOO010000838.1 GCA_027083485.1 Amylibacter sp.
GCCCGCAGCGCGCCCCTATATTCATCATCAGACCTGCGATTTAACAGGTTTCCTTGGGCAATTGGTGACATAATGCTACGAATTCAAACGGATATACTGGTTTCTGGCGGGGGAATCGCCGGTTTAACGGCGGCCTGCGTGTTTGCCTCTGCCGGATATGAGGTGATCTGTGTGGACCCTGCTCCGCCGGTAACGGAACGCGCGGACCCCAAGGCGGATTTGCGCAGTACCGCATTTTTGCAACCGGCAAAACGCACGCTGGAACAGGCGGGAATCTGGCCCCATCTGGCCCCTTTTGCGGCCCCGTTGCAGATCATGCGGCTGGCGGATGCGGGCGGGGAACCGGGGGTGATCCGCAAGCTGGCGGATTTTGATGCGGCGGAGATTTCGGACCAGCCCTTTGGCTGGAACCTGCCCAACTGGCTGTTGCGGCGCGAATTGCTGAACCGTGTGGACGAGCTGGACAATCTGGAATTCCGCGCCGGCGTTTGCACAACCCACATGACCCCGCGCCTGCATGAAAATCTGGTGATGCTCAGCGATGGCAGCCAGATTGGCGCGCGGTTGGTGATTGGGGCGGACGGGCGCAATTCCGCGGTGCGGGAAATGCTGGGTATCGGGGTGAAAACATGGCGTTACGGGCAAAAGGCGCTGGTGTTTTGCGTCAGCCATCCGCGCCCGCACAACAATATTTCAACGGAGATCCACCGCTCCGGCGGGCCGTTTACGCTGGTGCCGCTGCCCGATAGCGAAGACGGCAGCCACAACAGCGCCATTGTCTGGATGGAAACCGGCCCGAATGCGGCGGCGCTGATGGCCATGGACGAGGCGGATTTTCACGCGGCCCTTAACCTGCGCGCCTGTGATGTGTTGGGGCCGTTACAAGTGAAAGGCGGCAAAAACCTGTGGCCGATCATTGCGCAAAAGGCGGATCAGTTGACCGGTCCCCGCAGCGCTTTGGTGGCAGAGGCCGCCCATGTGGTGCCGCCAATCGGGGCGCAGGGGTTGAATATGTCGCTGGCGGATATTCAATGCCTTCGGGATTTGCTGGAAACCTCGCGCGGGGATCACGGTGCGCCGGAGCTGTTGAAAACCTATGCCCGCAAACGCCTGCCGGATGTCAGTGCGCGGGTTTTGGCGGTGGATTTGCTGAACCGCGCCGCCATCACCCAAAGCCCTGCCTTGCGGGATTTACGCCTTAAGGGGTTGGAAACATTGTATGAAATGACTCCTCTGCGCCGCGCCGCCATGAAGGCAGGGCTTGGCGCGCAATAAAGAAGGCCCCGCAATTCAGCGGGGCCATTTTTCCTACAGATCGTCCAGCGCCGCTTCCAATGTGGAAACCGTGCGGTCAATATTCATCAGCTTGTCCAACCCGAACAGGCCGAGGCGGAAGCTTGAATAATCTGCCGGTTCATCAATCGCCAGCGGCACACCGGCGGCGATTTGCATGCCTTTGGCGGCAAATTTCGCGCCGGACTTTACATCGGGATCACTGGTAAAGGACACCACCACGCCCGGGGCCTCAAACCCCGGTGCCGCCACCGATTTGAACCCGCGCGCGGCCAGCATTTCGCGCACACGACGGCCCAATTCGATCTGGCGCGCTTTCAGGTCTTCAAACCCGATCTCGCGGGCCTCCTGCATGGCATCGCGAAACCCGCGCAGGGCATCGGTGGGCATGGTGGCATGATAGGCGTGACCACCGTTTTCATAGGCTTCCATGATCGAGGACCATTTTTTCAGATCCAGCGCAAAGCTGGTGGACTCTGCCGCATCGCAACGGGCCTTGGCGGTGTCATTCATCAGCACCACCCCCGCACTTGGCGAGGCAGACCAGCCCTTTTGCGGTGCGGAAATCAGCACATCAACGCCGTTTTCTTCCATATCCACCCAGACACAGCCAGAGGCGATACAATCCAGAACAAACAGCCCTCCGTGTTCGTGCTGGGCGGCGGACATGGCCTGAATGTAATCATCCGGCAGCATCATCCCAGAGGCCGTTTCCACATGCGCGGCAAACACCACATCCGGTTTTTCCGCCTTGATCCGGGCGACGACCTCGGCAATCGGGGCCGGTGCAAAGGCGGATTGCGGATCATTGCCACTGGCGCGGGCCTTCATCACGGTAGAGGAAACCGGAATTTTCGCCGCATCGAAAATCTGGGTCCAGCGAAAGGAAAACCAGCCGTTGCGGATCACCAGCGTTTTGCGATCGGTGGCGAACTGGCGCGCCACGGATTCCATCGCATAAGTGCCCCCGCCGGGTACCAGCGCCACATGCTGGCCGTTATAAACCTGTTTCAACGTCCCCGAAATATCCCGCATCACCTGTTGAAACGCGCCACTCATGTGATTGAGCGAGCGATCCGTGAACACCACCGAATATTCCAGCAACCCGTCCGGGTCGATCTCTTTGCGCAAACCTGCCATTGTGTTTTCTCCTGAATGTTTGCCAGAGATCAACAGGGAAAAACCGGGCAGGTCAAGCCCCCCGGTTTCCCGAAACCCGAAAATACAAAATATAGCGGCTACGCCCCTTTTGACCGCAATTTATAGAAATTTCTTGATTTGATGGTCAAAATCGGAAATCCTAC
>JALWOO010000839.1 GCA_027083485.1 Amylibacter sp.
TTGTGGGAAGGGGGAAGTAGAAGGGGTGTGGCCCCGTGGCCCGGGGGCGGCGGGGGGGGGGGCCGGTGTTCGGTTTATGGTTTATTCAGGGAAGGCGGGCCCGCCGGTGCGGTTGGATGCCTGAACAGGAAAAACCCTGCTACCTGTGATCTGAAGCGGGGTGTCAGGCCGCTTGGTATATGGCAGGTTTCGGGCGTTTGGAATTGTGCCTGAAACCGGTAACCGTTGTGACGTCGGGGATGGTTATAGCTTTGAAAGGGTAACAAAGCGTTTCAGCAGCGTGCGCCGGATCAGACCCGATGATAGGGGCTGCCGGCAAGGATGGAGGCGGCGCGGTACAATTGTTCGCACAGCATGACGCGGGCCAGCATATGTGGCCAGACCATTTTGCCAAAAGACAGGGCGAAATCCGCCTCGGCGCGCAGGGCAGGGGACAGGCCATCCGCGCCACCGATCAGAATGGCCAGATCGCGCTGGCCATTGTCGCGCCAGTCGCCGAGCTTTGTGGCGAATTGCGGCGAGGTGACCAGTTTGCCGCGCTCGTCCATCACCATGGTCAGCGCGCCCTTGGGAATCACCCTGCGCAGCAAATCGGCCTCGGCATCCATGCCGCCGCCTTTTTTGTCTTCGACTTCGATGATATTGGCAGGGCCAAGCCCCATGTTGCGACCGGTTTTGTTGAACCGGTCGAGGTAGTCATCAATCAGCGTCAGTTCCGGGCTGCGCCGCAGCCGGCCCACAACGCAGAGATGGAGCTTCATGCGTCCCCGTCGGCAACCGGCTGCCAGAGCTTTTCAAGCTGGTAAAACTCGCGGACCTCCGGACGGAACAGATGCACGATGATGCTGCCGCAATCGACTAACACCCAGTCACCATTGGCTTTTCCTTCCAGCTTGCACAGCTCGCCGGTGGCCTCCTTGATGCGATCGGTCAGCTTCTCGGCCAAGCCGACCACTTGCCGCGAGGAGCGGCCGGACGCCACAATCATATAATCGGCAACAGAGGAGCGGCCCCGTAGATCAAGCTCTACGATGTCCTCGGCTTTGTTGCTTTCAAGTGAATTCAACACCAGATCGAGCAAAGACATGCTCGGAATATTACTGTCTGGGTCGGCCATTTCAGCCTCAACACGTTCGGTCAGAACCGTGTCCTCCATATATAGGCGCCACCATTCCTCGGACGCTGAGTTGGCACAGCATACCACCGGATTCCGGTGTCCTCAAGAGGGGAAAGCCAACCGGTAGGGCGTGCGTTCTGCGCGCGCACCCTGCGGAGTTAGGCCCGCACCAGTTTTTCGTAATCTTCCGAAATTGCCCGCGCCAAGGCACCGACTTCGAAATTATAGTCGCCGATCTGGCCGACAGGGGTAACTTCGGCGGCGGTGCCGGTGAGCCAGCATTGTTCAAACCCTTCCAGTTCCTCGGGCATGATGTGGCGCTCCACCACTTCGACGTCCATATCGCGCAGGCGGCCAATCACGGTTTGGCGGGTCAGCCCGTTCAGGAAACAATCCGGTTTCGGGGTATGCACAACGCCGTCTTTGACGAAGAACATATTCGCGCCGGTGGCCTCTGCCACGTAACCGCGATAATCGAACATCATCGCATCCGAACAGCCTTTGGCCTCGGCGGCATGTTTGGACATGGTGCAGATCATATAAAGACCGGCGGCCTTGGCGGCGCAGGGGATGGTTTCCGGCGAGGGGCGTTTCCACTTGGAAATGTCCAGCTTTGCGCCTTTGAATTTGGCGTCCCCGTAATAGGCTCCCCATTCCCATGCGGCCACCGCCATGCGCACGGGATTGCGGTTGGAGGCGACGCCCATGTCCTCGCCCGCGCCGCGCCATGCGATCACCCGCACATAGGCGTCGGTCAGGTTGTTGGCGGCCAGAACCGCCTGTTTTGCGGCCTCGATTTCATCCACGGTATAGGGGATCGGCATGTCGATCAGCTTGCCGGAATTCAGCAACCGTTCGGAATGTTCGCGGCTTTTGAAAATCTTGCCATTATAGCAGCGCTCGCCTTCGAATACTGCCGAGGCATAGTGCATGGCGTGGGTCAGAACATGCACATTTGCGGAACGCCAGTCGATTAACTGGCCGTCCATCCAGATTTTGCCATCGCGATCATCATATGCACCAGCCATTTTGTCTATCCCTAATTAAGCGCCGCAAGGGGCAATTTTTAACAAAGTTGCGTGAATGTCTGCAAAAAAGACACGATATTACGCTATTTCCCGAATTTGCTAGCATTTGATTCTTGGAAAGTCAACAAGACTGACATAAATTGACCCTGCGACATTTAAAACGTGATAGGGTGAAATATTTCCATGCAAGACCGGCGTCCCCCCACAGGCGAGAGCCTTTTGTTCCTGACGGATGATCAGCTGTTGCAGGGGATCGAACTGATGTTTTTTGCCTATCGCGGCTTTACGTCGGATCCTGATAAAATTCTGGAAAACTACACCTATGGGCGCGCGCACCATCGGGCGATCCATTTTGTGCATCGTCAGCCCGGCACCACGGTGAATAATCTGCTCAGTATTCTGGGGGTGACGAAACAGTCTCTCAATCGGGTGTTGCGCCAGTTGGTGAA
>JALWOO010000840.1 GCA_027083485.1 Amylibacter sp.
CCCGAGCCGGCGGGCGGGAAGCGCCGCTGCCGCATGCTGAATCCACCAGGCCCCGTCTTCATAGCCGGGCAATTTGGAAATCTGTCCGGGTCGATGCAGGCGCAGGCTGCCGGTGGGCAGGATTTCCGCCTGTAGCTCTTTTGCCCAATGGTCGGCTTGTTCGGGGTCGCAGAGGGTAAAATCCACTGGCGGGCGCTGCATATGGGCCGCTTCAATGGCGCGGGTGGCCGGTTCGCCAAAGCTCTTGGTGATGGCCCCGCGAATGGATTTCGGCAGGCGTTTCACCGGTTGCTGTTTCAGCAACGCCGGACCGTCGGCCTCGATCCGGCGGGCAACGGCGTTGGCCATGCCGGTCAAATGCGCGGTTTTCTGGCTGGAGCGCAGCACCTGAACGGCAGCATTTACGGCTGCATGGGCGGGGATATTTTCCAGCAGGATTTCCGCCGCACAAACCCGCAACGCATTGCGTGCCTTGAGCGGCGGGGATTTTTTGAAGAACCGGTCCAGCACCCCGTCCAGCTGATTGACATGGCGCAACACCAAAGCCGCAAGCGATTGCGCCCGCGCGCGATCTGCCGGTGTCAGTTTGGTCAGCGGCCCGTCGATCTGGGCCACCGCCTCTGACAACATGCGCCGCTCCATAATAACCATTTGCAAGAGCGAAACCGCCCCGCGTCGTGCTGCTATTCCGGTTTTTTGTTCGTCTGCCATGATCTGCCTATCCTTTGGGGTTAGATGCACCAATGTGGCACCGTTTACCACCGTCTAACGCTTGCCTTTTGCCAAAAAACGCCGCAAAACCTGCCTATGACAGAAGAAACCAGAGAATCCCGCCTCGCCGCTGCTGCCAAACGCGCTTTGGCAGAGGCCGAAGAGCGCCGCAAAAACGCTCCCAAAGACAGCCGCCCCGTCGAATTGGGCGGGCGTGACGGTCCGGAACCCACCCGCTATGGCGATTGGGAAAAAAAGGGTATCGTGTCGGATTTCTAGGCGCTGTTTACGGTTTCGAAATACCCCTTGTGTAAACCCGAGCCAGCGTTTTCGGAGTTTACGATGGTTTTTATTCGGTTTTCAGGGGTGATTCTTGCTGTGGTGCTGGGGTTTTCGGTGTCTGCGCAAACAGACAGGAGCAAAATCTGGCTGACGTGGGAACATATCCGGCCCAATCCGGAATTATGCCAAAAGAAAAACCTTTGCCGCCCGATCAGTCATTATGTCACCCGCTTGTTCGAGGAACCCTCTGTCCAAAGGGCGCGCGCCATTATTGGCTCTCTGGACGCGCTTGCCGCCAAGCGCGGGCGGCCTGTCTCCGCAGAAAATCCGCCTAAAATCTGTCAGAATGTGAACGCGATAAAGGTTCTCGGCTTTGATCCGGAGAGCTGGCCGCTATCGAAAAAACTGGATGCCTTGCGGGGGATAAAAGGGGTGCATTTCGACCTGCACAAGCTGAAACCCCCTGTGGGGTTTGTCGGGGATTTCGGCGGGGGATTGCAGGCTGTTGTCGAGCAGAAATTCCACAGGGCCGGCCTTAAGGTGCTGAGCAAGGCCGAAATGGAAAAAACACCGGGGCAGCCGCGGTTGAATATCTATTTTTCCAATACCAATCCGGAAACCGGCTGTCATTTCAGCATTTTCGCCAGCTTCTCGCAAACAGTCCTGCTCACCCGCAACCATACGGTAAAGCTGCGGGCCGGCACCTGGGGCATGTCGGGCGGGTTTTCCGCCGATTTTCCGGATCGCGGCGAATTTGATGCCATTCTGGTGGTCGTGGACAAACTGCTTGCGGATTACCGCAAGGCCAATGGCAAGAAGCCCCCCGATTCAGGATAGGCCGAGCACATCCAGCATATCGTATTCACCGGCCGGTTGCCCCTGTGCCCAAAGCGCGGCTTTCAACGCGCCACGGGCAAACACCCGCCGGTCGCTGGCCAGATGCCGCAAAACAATGCGCTCTCCGTCACTGGCAAACAAAACGTCATGCTCCCCGATCACATCGCCGCCACGCACCGCATGAAACCCGATGGCACCGCGCCGGCGTTCGCCGGTGATGCCATCGCGCCCCCGATCCGAAACAGAGTCGAGCGCCACCCCGCGGCCATCGGCTGCGGCCTGCCCCAACATCAAGGCGGTTCCCGACGGCGCGTCAACCTTGTGCCGGTGGTGGGTTTCGATGATCTCGATGTCGTAATCCTCGTCCAGCGCCGCCGCGACCTTTTTGGTCAGTTGCATCAGCAAATTCACCCCGAGGCTCATGTTTCCGGCGCGCATAATCACGGTTTTTTGCGCGGAACGGGCGATTGCCGCCAAATCGTTGTCGGTAAATCCTGTGGTGCCAATAATCAGGGGGGTGCCGGTCTGCGCGGCCAGTGCCGCATGGGCAACCGATGCGGCGGGGGCTGTGAAATCAATCACCGCATCTGCATTTTCAATCACGGTTGCCGGATCGTCCGTGACGATCACACCGCTGGCCGTGCCCCCCATACAACTGCCGACATCGCGCCCGATCCAGTTATGTCCGGCCCGCTCACTGACACCGCCAAGGGTTGCGGCTTCACTTTCCTGAACCGTCCTGATCAGCATTTGCCCCATACGTCCGGAGGCGCCGACAATAGCAATGCTTGGTAAATCCGACATGATGATCCCTGTCTTTGATGCTGTGTTGCCTTGCAATAACCAGAATCGCCGCCAATGGCAAAGGTTGGTTGAACCCTATGCGCGGGTGTCTTAAAGGTAGCTTGAAAAGGGGTTTACCATGGCGAAACGAAAATTTGACAGTTCCAAAGGCCCAAGCCAGCGCCAGTTGCGGGTGGGGGAGCTGATCCGGCGCGTTGTATCAGAGGTTTTGCTGCGCGGAGACATCCACGATCCCGAGCTTGCCCATGTGTCGGTGACGGTTGGCGAGGTGCGTGCCACGCCGGACTTGCGTCAGGCGCTGGTGTTTGTGCTGCCCTTGGGGGGGCAGAATGCAGATGTGGTGATCGAGGCCCTCAATCGCAATAAATCAGAGGTCCGCCGCGCCGTGAACAAGGAGCTGTCGCTGAAGTATTCGCCGGAACTGAAGTTCATGTACGACCAGACCTTTGACCAGATGGATGAAACCCGCCGTTTGCTGGAACAGGAAAATGTACGGCGGGACACGGCGAAAAGATATCCGGATCAGGAATGATCCTGGACGATATACAGGCTTTGGATTTTGTGCCTGCACGTCGATTTTCCAATATCGGAAGTCACCTCCTGACCACCTCGCGCTATCCTTTCCTGTACCAGCGTATTACCAAATGTGGCTGTACCTATTTGCGTCACCTGGTTTGGGATATGGAGCATGGAGTCCAGCCGCCGGTTGACCTTGGCCAAGAAGCAGTCCGCTATCCCGAGCCTACGGCTATGCATCTGAGTAATCAGGAAGTAAGGGCGGCCACACATAAATTCGTTGTCATTCGACATCCGGTTCGCCGTTTTATGTCGCTTTACTATGACAAGATATTGGGAAGCCCAAAGCCAATGGGTCCTTTTGTCGACCGGTTAGGGATTGATCATCATGCCGGGCAAAACATCGAAAGCCACCGGCGGAATTGTATAAAGGCGCTGAACTTTATTTCCCGTCAGCGCAGGAATCGCTCAATGTCCAAGGTGAATTGGCACTGGAAGCCGCAATATGTTCGCTTGGGGCAATTGCGCGGGTACGGTTTTTCGGCTTTGCAACTGGAAAACCTCGGGACACAGTTGACGGATTACCTTCAGGATCTGGTGCCGGATATAAAACAACGCATGCAGGCGATCAAAGTTCGTAACATTTCCCGTAAACCTGTGCAGCCGCAGGAAATATTAACGGATGGTCTGATTGACCGTATTCAGAACATCTATCGGACTGACTGGAAGATATGGCAAGAAGTCAACGATTTCTGGCAGGCTCAAAAGTGATTTTCATTCGGGGGGCGCAACAATGCGCACCAAATGTTGACAAAGCGTTGCAAGCCATCGCGGGCGGGCATAAAAGCCCGAAAACCGGTAGGAAGCGTTAGTCGCGTTGCCGGTATAAATACAAAGTCTTGATCAATGCCGAAATTGGCACGCACAAAGACGTTCGAAATGGTTGGCGAAATAGGGAATAATGGCCTATGGCACGAGGAAAAAACAAGCGGCGCGTTGACGGCTGGCTGGTGATTGACAAACCGGCGGGGATTACCTCGACAGCGGTGGTGAACAAGGTCAAATGGGCGTTTAACGCAAAAAAAGCAGGTCATGCGGGGACGCTCGATCCCGAGGCAACCGGCGTTTTGGCCGTGGCTTTGGGCGAGGCAACCAAAACCGTGCCCTACATTACAGATGCGCTCAAGGCGTATCGGTTTGTTGTGCGTTTGGGGCAGGCCACCAACACCGATGACGCCGAAGGCGAGGTGATTGCCGAAAGCGGATTGCGCCCGATGGATGCGGAAATCACCGCTGCGTTGCCGCAGTTTACCGGCGATATCATGCAGGTGCCGCCGAAATTTTCGGCTGTGAAAATTGACGGCCAGCGCGCCTATAAACTGGCCCGCGATGGCGAGGACGTGGCCTTGGCGGCGCGGCCCTTGTGGGTGGAGGAGCTGGTTTTTGTGTCGCGCCTTGATGCGGACCATGTGGAACTGGAGATGACCTGTGGCAAAGGCGGCTATGTGCGCTCTATTGCCCGCGATCTGGGCGAGGTTCTGGGCTGTTTTGGCCATGTGCAAAGCCTGCGCCGGATCTGGTCCGGCCCGTTTGAAACAGAGGACGGGATTTCGCTGGAACTGGTGGACGAGCTTGCAAAAACGCCGGAACTGGACAGCTATTTGTTGCCTATTGAAACCGGTTTGGCCGAATTGCCCGAGCTGACCTGCCGACCGGAGGCCGCCGCTCGGTTGCGTAATGGCAATCCGGGAATGGTGCTGGCCTCGGATGTGGAATACGGCGAAGAAGCCTGGGTTTCCTGTGACGGAGAGCCGATTGCCATCGGTATTTATCGGGCCGGCGAATTACATCCGGGCCGTGTTTTTGTGGCACCGGACCCATGATCGAGCGCCATTTCCAAAAAGGTGACGCCGCATCGGTTGCTGTCTATTCGGACTGCGAAAAATACCGCTATGACCTGACACGGGTCTGGGATGCGGGCGGTAAACGGGCGCTTTTTATCATGCTGAACCCGTCCACCGCCACGGAAACACAGAACGATCCGACAGTAGAACGCTGCGAAAGGCGCGCCCGAACTTTGGGGTTCGGGGCGTTTCGGGTGTGCAATATTTTTGCCTATCGCGCCACGGACCCCCGCGATATGCGCGCGCAGGCGGATCCGGTGGGACCGGAAAATGACGCGACAATCCTGCGGGCTTGCGATTGGGCGGACCGGATCATTTGCGCATGGGGAACCCACGGCGAACATTTGGCGCGGGGGCCGGAAATGGAACGTATCCTGCGCGCCCAGCCCAAGCCGCTTTACCATTTGGGGCTGTCCCAAAAAGGCCACCCCAAACACCCGCTTTATATTGCCTATGCGGTGCAGCCCATGGCTTGGCAATAGGATCACAAAAACGTTTGTTCCTGTTGAAATCGGGCGGCAACGGGTTACTGTCTGCACACCAACAACGTAAGGACTCGCATGTTTTTCAGAACTCTGACCGCATTTCTTTTGCTGCCGCTGGTCGCGGTGGCGCAAACCGGCAAAGTATCGAGCTTTGATCTGGATAACGGCCTTCAGGTAGTGGTGATCGAAGACCACCGCGCCCCGATCGTGACCAATATGGTCTGGTACAAGGTCGGGGCTGCCGATGAAGTCGCCGGCAATAGCGGCATTGCCCATTTTCTGGAACACCTGATGTTCAAGGGCACGAAAACCCTGAAGCCGGGTGATTTTTCGGATATTGTCTCGCGCAACGGCGGCGTGGATAACGCCTTTACCTCTTATGATTATACCGCCTATTTTCAACGGGTTGCGGTGGATCGCCTGCCGTTGATGATGGGATTGGAAGCGGATCGCATGCGCAACCTTGTCCTGACAGAGGAGGAGGTTCTGCCCGAACGCGATGTGGTTCTGGAAGAACGCAACATGCGCACGGAAAACGACCCGGGCAGCCTGTTTTCGGAAATGCGGCGCGCGGCGATGTTTATGAACCATCCGTATCAGCGGCCGGTTATCGGCTGGAAACACGAGGTGGAAAAACTGTCGTTGCAGGATGCGCTTGCCTATTACCGGACCTATTATGCACCAAATAACGCGATTTTGGTTGTGGCGGGGGATGTGCAGCCGGATCAGGTTCTGGCCTTGGCCAAGGAGAAATTCGGCGCGCTCAAGCCTTCCGACAACATTCCGGAGCGCCTGCGCCCTCAGGAGCCGCCGCATTTGGCTGCGGTTCATCTGGAGTATTCGGACCCGCGCGTGCGCCAGCCTTCGTTGATCCGCACATATCTGGCCGCCAACCGGCGTGCCGGCGATCAGAAAGAGGCCGCGGCACTGGTATTGCTCAGCGAACTTCTGGGCGGGTCGGGGATTTCTTCGGTGATGGGGCGTGAATTGCAACTGAACCGTAAAATCGCCACCTATGCCACTGCGTGGTATTCCAGCGTGTCGCTTGATCCGGATACTTTCGGAGTTTTCGCCATGCCCGCACCGGGGGTGTCGTTGCGCGAGCTGGAGGAAGCCGTGGACGAGGTTCTGGCCGATTTCCTGAAAGAGGGTGTGGATGAAGCGCACCTTAAGCGCCTGAAAACCCAGATCGCCGCCGAGGAAATCTATTCCCAGGACAGCATCGACAGCGTGGCCCGCCGATACGGCGAGGCCCTGACATCGGGGTTAACGATTGAGGATGTGCAGAACTGGCCCAAGGTTCTGGCGGGGATCACATCAGAGGATATCATGGCCGCTGCCAGACGTGTTCTGGTGAAAGAAAAGTCAGTGACCGGTTGGAAAATGACCAAAAAAGAGGTGTCCAAATGATCCGTTTTATTGCAATTTGCGTCACCACAATCGTGCTGGCATTGCCTGCTGCCGCCCAGATCAAAATTCAGGAGGTCACATCCCCGGGCGGGATCAAGGCCTGGCTGGTAGAAGAACACGCCATTCCGTTCATTGCTTTGCAGATCGGCATGAAGGGCGGCGCGTCCTTTGATGCGCCGGACAAACAGGGCGCAAGCAGCCTGATGATGGCTTTGCTCGAAGAAGGCACCGGCGACATGGATGCGGCGGCCTTTTTGCGGGCAACCGAATCCCTTGCCGCGAAGTTTTCCTATAGCGCAGGGCGCGATTCCCTGATGGTTTCGGCGCGTGTGCTGACCTCCAACGCGGATCAGGCGCTGGATTTGTTGAAACAGGCGATCACCAACCCTGCCTTTAATCAGGTGGCGTTTGATCGGGTCAAGGCGCAGGTGCTTTCGGGGTTGGAATCGGAAAAATCCGATCCGGATACGATTGCCGGTAAAACCATGGATGCGCTGGCCTATGGGGATCATCCCTATGCGCGGCCTGTGGACGGGTCGGTGGAAACGGTGCAATCGCTGACGGTTGCCGATATTGTCGAGGCTCACAAAAAGGGCCTGACCCGCGCCCATATGGTGATTGGCGTGGTCGGGGATGTAACGGCAGAACAGCTCGGCCCGATGCTGGACCGGTTGCTTGGCGATTTGCCGGCCAGCGGGCCGGAGTTGCCCAAAGACGTGGAATTCGGCGCGCCGGGGGGCATCAAGGTCGTGGAATTCGACACCCCGCAATCGGTGGCTGTCTGGGCGCATAAGGGCATCAAACGGCATGATCCGCAGTTTCTGGCCGCCTATGTGATGAACCACATCTTAGGTGGCGGCGGTTTCGGGTCGCGCCTGACCGACGAGGTGCGCGAAAAACGGGGCCTGACCTATGGCATATATTCCTATGTGGCGGCGCTGGACCATACCAATTTTGTGGGCGGCAGCGTTGCCTCGGCCAATGACAAAATTGCCGAAGCGGTGCAAGTGGTGCGCGATGAATGGGCGCGGGCGGCAACGGGTGATTTCACTTTGGAAGAGCTGCAGGACGCGCAGAAATACCTGACCGGTTCCTATCCGCTGCGCTTTGGTTCCAACAGCAAAATTGCCCGTGTTCTGGTGGGAATGCAACTGGACGACCTGCCGATTGACTACGTCAACACCCGCAACGACAAGGTGAATGCCCTGACGCTCGATGATATCAACAACGTGGCAAGACGGTTGTTGAAACCGGATTTGATGCAATTTGTTGTGGTCGGCAAACCGGTCGGTTTGCCAGCGGAGCAATAAGCTTAACGCCGCTAAACACCCATGGCCGAATCGGCGGTGTTCATGCTATGTTTTGCGGTATGAACACCGAAAACCCCAATATACGCCCCCGCATCCGACAACTGGATGACGCCGCCGCCAACCGCATCGCCGCCGGAGAGGTGGTCGAACGCCCCGCCAGCGCCATCAAGGAACTGGTGGAAAACGCCATAGATGCAGAGGCGCGGCGCATCGAGATTGCCTATGCGGATGGCGGCAAAACCCTGATGCGGGTGTCCGATGACGGATACGGCATTCCGGCGGATGAACTGGAACTGGCCCTGTCGCGCCATGCCACGTCAAAAATTGATGGCTCCGATTTGCTGAACATTCACACTTTCGGTTTTCGCGGCGAGGCGTTGCCCTCTATGGGTGCTGTGGGGCGGCTTTCGATTACCTCCCGCGCGCAAGGCTCCGATGCGGCGGCGGTGATTTCCGTGAATGGCGGGCGGCTTGAGCCGGTGCGTCCGGCGGCCCTGTCCAAAGGCACGGTTGTGGAATTGCGCGACCTGTTTCATGCCACACCGGCACGGCTCAAATTCCTGCGCTCCGATCGGGCCGAGGCCACGGCGATTATCGGCGTAGTCAAACGGCTGGCCATGGCGGAACCCCACATCGGTTTCACGCTTCGCGATGTATCCGGCGGCGGTGCCGGGCGGGTGGTGTTTCAGGTGGATCCGCAAAACGGCGATCTGTTTGATGCGCTGCACGGGCGGCTGGCAAAAATACTGGGCAATGATTTTGCCGCGAATTCCCTGCAAATAGATGCGGAGCGCGAGGGCATTTCCCTGACCGGTTTTGCCTCGCTGCCCACCTATTCGCGCGGCTCTGCGGTGGCGCAATATATGTTCGTGAACGGGCGTCCGGTAAAGGACAAGGTATTTTACGGGGCGATCCGCGCGGCCTATTCCGATTTTCTGCACCGTGACCGGCATCCGGCGCTGGCGTTGTTTCTGGAATGCGCACCGGCGCTGGTGGATGTGAACGTGCATCCCGCCAAATCCGAGGTCCGTTTTCGCGATCCCGGACAGGCGCGCGGTCTGATCGTATCGGCCCTGCGTCATGCGCTGGCAGAGGCAGGGCATCGGGCATCTACCACGGTGGCGGATGCAACGCTGGGGGCCTTTCGCCCCGAAAACCGGCCGGTTGCGCCGGTGTACCAGATGCAGCCGCGCCCGTCCGGCGTATCGCTGCAACGGGCCTATGAAGCGCAACAACCGGCCTTTCAGGAAACCGCACCGGCCTATTCGGGGCGGGTGGAGCCGGTGCAGCCCGAACCCGTGGCGGCGGATCAGCCATTGGGCGCGGCGCGCGCACAGATACATGAAAACTATATCATCGCCCAAACGCCGGATGGCATGGTGATCGTGGATCAACATGCCGCGCACGAGCGGCTGGTCTATGAAAAACTGAAAACCCAGATGGCCGAAAACGGGGTGGCGGCACAGGCGCTGTTGATCCCCGAAATTGTCGAATTGCCGCCTGAACGCCATGCGCAGATACTCGAGGCGGCACCGGAACTGGCGCGGCTCGGGTTGGTGCTGGAGGATTTTGGCGGCAGCGCCATTTGCGTTCGCGAAACGCCTGCCATTCTGGGGCAGGTCAATGCCGGCGCGATGATCCGCGATGTGTGCGATGAACTGGCGGATATGGACCAGACCCAGACGCTCAAGGACCGCATAGAGGCCATCCTGTCGCGTGTAGCCTGTCATGGCTCGATCCGCTCGGGCCGGATCATGCGGGCCGAGGAAATGAACGCCCTGTTGCGCGAAATGGAGGCCACGCCCCATTCCGGCCAATGCAACCACGGGCGGCCCACCTATGTGGAACTGAAATTGTCCGATATCGAACGTCTGTTTGGCCGCACATGACGGTTTCGCTCGACTTCACAGACCCGCTTACGCTGGTGTTTCTGGCGGGTGCGGTGGGGCTGGTCATCCTGTTGCTGATGGTGTTTCTGGCTCTG
>JALWOO010000841.1 GCA_027083485.1 Amylibacter sp.
TTATTCCACTATGGCATGTTGCTGGTGTTGCTGCGCCACCTGCGCTATTTCACACAACCGGTCTGGTGGTGGGTCGAACTGGTTCAACCTTTCGGCATCTATGCAGGCTTTGCTATGGTTGCCGGTCTGGGCGGGCTTTTGTTCCGGCGCATTGTTGTGAACCGCATCCGCTATATTTCCAACCCGTCGGATTATCTGATGCTGTTGCTGTTGATCGGCATCGGGATTACCGGCCTTGGTATGAAGTTCCTGATGCCTGTGGATATTCTCGCGGTCAAAACCTTCTTTCTTGGTTTGATGCGCTTTGAGATCAACCCCCTGCCAATGCATTTCGGGCTGTTGCTGCACTTGGGTCTGGTTGCCATTCTGATGATCATTTTCCCGATCTCCAAACTGATGCATGCGCCGGGTCTGTTCTTTGCGCCATCACGTACACAGGTCGATAACGCCCGCGAATTCCGTCACCTTTCAGCATGGGCAAGCCAATTGCCGCCCCTGCCGGAAACCATTCCAGATGCAGAGGAGAAGTGATCCATGGCACCTTTGGATAAAAACACGGACGAAGCGCCAAAACTGGTCGGTGACCCGTTCAAAATTCCGGATCTGGAATGTGGCGCGATGGCGGATACTCATACTTTTGAGGCCGCACCTGAACATAACGAGCCTTTGGGGTTCCCCGGCGAACTGGTTGACAACTGGAAAGAAGTCGCCATTGCCAAAATGGGCGAACTGGCCGAGAAAAACCGCGCTTTCAAAGTGTATCTGGATACCTGCGTGAAATGCGGAGCTTGTACGGACAAGTGCCATTATTTCCTCGGCACGGGCGACCCGAAGAACATGCCGGTAGCGCGTCAGGATTTGCTGCGCTCGGTTTACCGCCGCTATTATACTTTTGCCGGGCGGAATTTCCCCTGGCTGGTAGGCGCGCGTGACCTGACCAAGGAAGTGCTGGACGAATGGTACACCTATTACCACCAGTGTTCCCAGTGTCGCCGTTGTTCGGTGGCTTGTCCCTATGGCATTGATACGGCTGAAATTTCCATGGCTGCGCGGGAAATTCTCGATAGCGTCGGTGTGGGGCAGAAGTATTGCAACGAGATTATCGCCAAGCTCAAGAGAACCGGCAACAATCTGGGTCTGAACCCCAAGGCATTGCGGGCCACGCTTGAGGATCTGGAAGAGGATCTGGAAGATGAAACCGGCATTCCGGTAAAGCTGCCTTTGGATGTGAAAGGCGCGGATATCCTGCTGATCACCCCGTCGGCGGATTTCTTTGCAGAGCCGCATATCGACGGCTTGCTTGGCTATGCCAAGGTTTTCCATGCGGCAGGTGTGAGCTGGACTATCAGCTCCTATGCCTCCGAGGCGGCCAATTTCGGCATGTTCATCGGGTCCTATGAAAACATGCGCGAGGTTTCCTGGCGCATCCGGCAAGCGGCCAAGGATCTGGGCGTTAAGCGGATTATTTTCGGGGAATGCGGGCATGCCTGGCGTGTTGGCTATTCCTTCCTGAATACGCTGGCCGGCCCGTTTGATTTTCTGGATCAGAACTATCCGATCCCCCAGCACATCATGGAATTTACCTCCGATGCGCTGGACGAGGGTATCCTCAAGATCGACAAGTCGCGCAACGACGAATTCCGCATGACCTATCACGACAGCTGTAACGTGGCCCGTGGTTCGTCCATGGGGCGCGAGGAAGGCGGCCAGTTCGATCTGCCGCGCAAGGTGCTCAAGGCGGTTTGTAACCATTTCTATGATATGGAACAGGATACGATCCGCGAGAATACCTTCTGTTGCGGGGGCGGTGGCGGTCTGTTGACGGACGACCTGATGGATTTGCGCATCAAGGGCGCAAAACCCCGGATGACGGCCTTGCAGCAAGTAACGGAAGACCACGGTGTCACCCATATGGCCGCGATTTGCGCCATTTGCAAAACCCAGTTTTCCAAGGTGATGCCGAAATACGGCTATCAAATGGACTCGATCATGTCTGTGCATCAGTTGGTGGCCAATGCGGTGATCCTGGACGGACAAGTTGATAACGACGACGAGGATGACGACTGATTTGGTCGCCCCCTTGTGTAACACGAATACTAACGAATGCAGTGGAGAACTTAGATTATGGACGGACAAGGCAACACATATCGCCGCTTTGAAGAGGGCGAACGGCCAAGTGATTGGGATCTGGAAGAGAAGATCTTTACGCAGGACAAATCGTATAAGTGTCCGACATATATCAATAAAACGCCCCCGTGTCAGGGCTCTTGCCCATCGGGCCATGAAATCCGTGGCTGGCTGGCAATCGCCCGCGGCATGGACAAGCCCCCTGTGGAAGGTCAGGCTTGGCAGGAATATGCGTTCAATCGCATGGTCGAAGCCAACCCTTTCCCTGCCTCCATGGGCCGCGTTTGTCCGGCTCCTTGCGAGGACGGTTGTAATCGTAACGAAGTTGACGACTATGTCGGTATCAATGCGGTTGAACAATATGTTGGTGACTGGGCCAATGAAAATAAGGTAACAGCCCCCAAGCCCGGCAAAGACACCGGCAAGAAAATCGCTGTTATCGGCGGCGGCCCTGCTGGTCTGGCGAATGCTTTCTTCCTGCGTCAGGACGGCCATGCGGTTACGATTTTTGAAGCCCATGAAGAATTGGGCGGCATGATGCGCTATGGTATTCCGGGCTACCGGACACCGCGCGATATGCTGGACATGGAAATCAAGCGTATCACCGATATGGGTGTTGAGTTGCGCATGAACACCCGTGTGGGTGTCGATGTGACAGTTGAAGAGCTGGAAAAAGAATACGACGCGATTTTCTGGGCGCTTGGCGCACAGAATGGCCGTGGTCTGCCGCTTGAAGGCTGGGACGAAACCGAAAACTGCATCAACGGTGTGGAATTCCTCGATGCGTTTAACCAGGGCTATGTATTCGGCACCGCCAAAAAGGTTGTGGTTGTTGGCGGGGGCGATACCTCTATCGACGTTGCATCCATTGCCCGGCGTTTGGGCCATATTACGGCCACCAACGATGATTCAGATCACACCGGCTTTACCGCCCATGACGTGGCTGGCTCTCTGGTTCGCGAAGGCATTCAGGCCACGCTGACATCGCTGTTCCCTCTGGAAAAAATGACTGCTGCCGAACACGAACGCGAAGATGCGTTGCGCGAAGGTGTGGACATCAAAGGCGGGGTTATGCCGCTTGAGATCGTCCGCAACGAGAAGGGTTTGGCGACCGCGCTGAGAATGTGTGAATGTACCATGGACGGCATGCGTCCGGTTCCGGTTGAAGGCACCGAATTCGATGTTGAATGTGACATCGTAATTTCCGCGATTGGCCAGTTTGGTGATTTCACCGGTCTGGAAGATCTGGACAATGGCCGCGGGGCCATCGACATTGACAAAACCTATGCTGTCAAAGGTCGCGAGAAGCATTTCGCCGGTGGCGATATTCTGCGTCCGCATTTGTTGACCACCGCGATTGGTCACGGTCGTGTGGCTGCGGATGCGATCACCGATTTCCTCGATGATGGCGAAATTGAAAAGCGCCCTCCTGTGGATGTGGCCCATTTCGATCTGCTGGAAGAACTGCAACAGCGTGGCAAAGCTCCAGAGGCCTATGGCCACGATCAGGTGCGCGGTACCAGTGAAGCAAAATTTGCGGTACACAACTATGAAGACCGCTCTGCAACGCAGATCATCACCCACGAAGAACTGTTCCTGGGCCATTTCGATATCGTGCCACGCGAAGTTCGTGACGAGGTGCATATTGAAGGCGATGCCGTTCTGGGCAACTTTGAAGAGCGTATCATTGCCTATTCCGAGGAACAGGCAAAGAAGGAAGGCGAGCGTTGCATGTCTTGTGGCATGTGCTTTGAATGCGACAACTGTGTGATTTATTGCCCACAGGACGCCGTATTCCGGGTCAAGAAATCGGAACGCACTGTCGGGCGTTACGTGGACACAGACTACAGCAAATGTATCGGTTGCCACATCTGTTCAGACGTTTGTCCGACCGGCTACATCAAAATGGGTCTTGGAGCGTAACAATGAAGCGGCTTTTCGCAACCTTTCTGCTCCTGATCGGGTTGATCGGAAGCACGGCACAAGCGGGGGAGGACGCCACGTCCTCTCTCTATCCGGATATCCCCAAAGCGGCCGGTGCCCCTCATCCCGAGGGCAACGACTTCATGCGGATCAACCACAAAAACCTGCTCAAGCATGATCGCGATTTGACCATGCGGCTTGGCGACCGCGAGATCAAATACTCGCTGAAAGAATGTGTTGCCTGTCATGCGGTGAACGGGCCGGATGCACAGCCGGTTTCAATCAAAAGCGAAAAGCATTTTTGCCGGGTTTGCCATGATTACGCGGCTGTGAAAGTGGACTGTTTTCAGTGTCACAACTCCAAGCCGGATCCGGATTTGGTAAAACAGCTGACCATGCTGCCTGTAAAGGACCGCGAACTTGCGGAATATCTGGAAGGGGCGAGCCAATGAAACTGCCAGCATTGAATACGCCGCTCAGGGATCTGAGCGAAATTGACCGGCGCGAATTCTTCAAGGCCGGCGGGGCAGTTGCCACCGTGGCCTTGGGATCCGGTGTTACACTGATGGCCTTTGGCGGTGAAGCATCCGCCAATGCCGATCCGGGAAAACGCTGGGGGATGCTGATTGATGTGAATAAATGCACATCCGATTGCAACGCCTGCGTTACCGCCTGTTCAAAGGAAAACGGCTGGTCCGCAGAAGAAGGGTCCAAAACCGATGCGCAATGGATCCGCAAGGTTGATCTGACCCACAAACAAACCGGTCGCGAAGTCTCGCTGCCGGTGATGTGCCAGCACTGTGAAAACCCGCCCTGTGTGGATGTTTGCCCGACCGAGGCATCCTTCAAGCGCCCCGACGGAATTGTTCTGGTGGACAAACACGCTTGTATCGGGTGTCGTTTCTGTATGATGGCCTGCCCTTACAAGGCGCGTTCTTTCATCCATGAACCGATCACCGACCAGAAAATCAACGCGCCGCGCGGGCAGGGAACCGTCGAGAGCTGTACGCTCTGTGTGCATCGGGTGGATGCGGGCGGGCAACCGGCCTGTGTCGATGCTTGTGGCACCACTGGTAATGGCGCGATGTTGTTTGGCGATCTGAACGATCCCGAGAGCGACATCTCCAAAGCGTTGAAGAAATATAACTCGATCGGGTTGCGCGATGATTTGCGCCTGAACCCGGGCGTTCGCTATAGCAATCTGTAGGGGGGATACGACAATGGATCGCGCTGTTTATCGTGAAATGAAAATAACCCCTGCGGTGTGGCTGATTGCGGCTGTGTTGGGGGCAATAATTGCGGCGGCCGGTCTGTCGGTGCTGTACATTGAACACCACGGGCATGTTGTTACCGGCATGACCAACCAGATCGTTTGGGGCCTGCCGCATGTGTTTGCGATTTTCCTGATCGTTGCGGCATCGGGGGCGCTGAATGTGGCCTCTATCGCATCGGTTTTCGGCAAGATCGAAAACAAACCCATGGCGCGGTTTTCCGGCCTGTTGTCGCTGGCGCTTCTGGCGGGCGGCCTGGCGGTGCTGGTGCTTGATCTGGGGCGTCCGGATCGCTTGCTGGTGACGCTGACCCATGCAAATTTCAAGTCGATCTTTGCCTGGAATATCTACCTGTATTCCGGTTTCTTTGCGGTGGTCGGGGCCTATATCTATGTGCAAATGGCCCGCGGAATGGACCCGAAAATCATCAAGAAAGTCGGCACGCTCGCCTTCATCTGGCGTTTGGCGCTGACCACGGGTACCGGCTCTATCTTTGGCTGGCTGGTGGCGCGCCCCGGTTATGATGCCGCGATCATGGCTCCGATGTTTATCGTGATGTCGTTTTCCTTTGGTCTGGCATTTTTCCTGCTGACCATCAGCCTGTTTTACAAGCTGTCAGGCCGTTACATCGGGCCAAACCTGATCAAACGTCTGGGCCGCCTGTTGGGTATTTTCGCCGCCGGTGTGTTGTATTTCAGCGCTGTGCGTCATCTGACCAACCTTTATGCAGCGGAACATTGGGACTTTGAAAACTTCATTCTGTTCAGTGGCGGCTTTTACACACAACTGTTCTGGATCGGTCAGGTGCTGATCGGCGGTGTTATTCCGATGCTACTGTTGTTCAAACATACAGACGGGTCGAACCGCGGCTATGTGTTGACCGCATCGGTGTTGGTTGTGATCGGCGGGATCGCCCATATTTACGGCATCGTGATCGGCGGGCAGGCATTTCCACTGGAGATTTTCCCAACCTACACAGCCAGCTCGAGCTTCTTTGACGGCGAAATCAACAGCTATTCCGCAACAATTCTGGAATGGGCCTTGGGGCTGGGCGGTGTTGCCCTGACGGTTGTCCTTGCAGGCCTTGGCGTGATTGCGCTGCGGATCATGCCGGTGAGCCTGTCGGATCGCAACATTGATCCGGAAGATGTCGATTTTTAGAACACTGGTCAAAGCGACCTGAATACTGCTATTGTCGGGGATGGTTTGACGGGTTCAAATCATCCCCGTTTCCGCTTCAGAGGTGACTTCATGCAAAAACAACATCCTTTCTCCAAATTCATCGCCATTCTGGCGCGGGGTAAAACCAAAACCCGCCCGCTGACGCTGGAGGAGGCCGAGGAATCCATGGGCATGATTCTGCGCGGCGAGGCCGAGCGCGAACAGATCGGGGCCTTTCTGATGCTGTTGCGCCTGAAGGAAGAAACCCCCGAGGAAATCGCCGGTTTCACCCTTGGCACCCGTACCGTGTTTGATCTGCCTGCGGATATGCCGCATGTGGATCTGGATTGGTCCTCTTACGCCGGTAAACGTATTCAGCTGCCGTGGTTCATTCTGTCGGCGCTGGCCATGGCGGGGGCCGGTTATCGGGTGTTTATGCATGGCACCGATGGCCACACACCGGGGCGCGTTTATACGCAGGAAACCCTTGAAAAACTGGGCGTGCCGATTGCCCCGACCCTGACAGAGGCCGCCGCCGATTTGCGCAAATACAATTTCGCCTATAGCCCGCTTGAGGCGCTCAGCCCGATCCTGCGCGAGCTTATCGAGCTGCGCCCGATCCTTGGCCTGCGCTCGCCGGTGCATAGCTTTGCCCGCATGCTGAACCCGTTCAATGCGGATATGATGATGCAGGGGATTTTTCATCGCGGGTTCATGGATGTGCATTCCGGTGCCGCGATTATCCTGAACCAGAAACACATGGCCGTGTTTCGCGGTGAAGGCGGCGAAATCGAACGCCGCCCGAATAAACCGACCGTGGTGGAAACTACCCACGGCACGGGGCCGGCGGTACAGGAAACATGGCCGGCTCTGGTGCCGGATCCGCACCAGCCCAAGGATCTGGAAATGGACACCTCCGAACTGGCGACTGTCTGGTCCGGCGAAACCACGAATACCTATGGCGAGGCGGCGATCACCGGTTCTATGGCGATTGCCCTGAAAACCATGGGCAAAGCGGATAGCGTGGAGGCGGCACAGGCCTTGGCCGAGGACATCTGGGCCAATCGCGACAGGGCCAATATCTATAAGGCGGTCTGACAATGGCCCGCTTTCTGATCGCTGCTGCGCATAAATCGTCGGGTAAAACCGTGATCAGCACCGGTTTGGCGGGGGCCTTGGCTGCGCGTGGCCAACAGGTGCAATGCTTCAAAAAGGGGCCGGATTACATCGACCCCATGTGGCTCTCGGCGGCCAGCGGGCGGCCCTGTTACAACCTTGATTTCAACACCATGGTATCGGGCGAATTTACCGCCTTGATGTGCGCGCGCGCCAATGATGCGGATGTGGCGATGATCGAGGCCAACAAAGGCCTGTTCGATGGCGTTGACCTGCACGGCAGCGATTCCAACGCGGCGCTGGCGGTACGCACCAAAACGCCGGTGATCCTTGTGATTGACACTAACGGCATGACACGGGGCATTGCACCGCTGTTGCAGGGCTATCGCGCCTTTGACCCAGAGGTAAATATCGCGGGTGTGATCCTGAACAAAGTGGGTGGCCCGCGCCACGAAGGCAAACTGCGCGCCGCTGTTGAAACCTATACCGATATTCCGGTGGTCGGGGCCGTGGGGCGCAACAACAAGCTGGATATCGGCGAACGCCACTTGGGCCTGACAACGCCTTCGGAAACTGCGCATCTGGATGCCAAAATAGCCGAGATCGCGGAAATTGTCGGCAACTCGGTTGATCTGGATCTTTTGCTGACCATCGCTGCCACCGCGCCGAATGTGCCGGTGATGCCGCGCGAAGCCCCGAAACCGCTGTATCAGGGCATGCGCATTGCGATCGCGCGGGACAAGGCATTCGGCTTTTACTACGCCGATGATCTGGAACGTTTCACGGAACTGGGTGCCGAACTGGTTCCCTTTAACGCCCTGACCGACAGCAGATTGCCCGAGTGTGACGGCCTGTTTATTGGTGGCGGCTTTCCCGAAACCCAGATGGAGGCTCTGGCGGCCAACCGGTCCCTGCGTGCCGATATCAAACGCGCCATTGAAAACGGTCTGCCCACCTATGCGGAATGCGGCGGCCTGATGTATCTGTGCGAGGCCATGCTCTGGCAGGGCGCGCGCCACCCCATGTGCGGCGTTGTGCCTGCAGAGGCGGTGATGCACAAACGCCCGCAGGGGCGGGGCTATGTGGAATACACCGCAACAGCGGCGCACCCCTGGGGGCAATCCGATACCCCGATCAAAGCGCACGAGTTCCATTATGCGCGGTTGGAAAACCTGCCGGACAGCCTCACCTTTGCCCGCACCCTGACACGCGGGGCCGGCATAGACGGGCAACATGATGCGGTTGTGATAAACAATCTGGTCGCCGGCTTCTGCCATCTGCGCAACACGGCAGAAAACCCGTGGGTGGACCGGTTTCTGGGCTTTGTAAACGCCTGCCGCAAAACCTGACCCTCCCTTTCCATTTTCTCCAAATATTCCGGGGGAAACCCGAAGGGTTTGGGGGCAGCGCCCCCTTTGCCCCATAAAAAAGCCCCGCAAATGCGAGGCTCTCTTGTTCCGGATCAAAAAACGTTTAGGCTTTTTTGATCTCGAACTTGTAGATGTCACCCTCGGTGGAGGACCCCAGCAATTCATTGCCGGTGTGGGTGCAGAATGCGGCGAAATCAGCTGCAGAACCCGGATCGGTTGCTGTGATTTTCAGAATGTCACCGGCAGCCATGCCTTTGAGCATTTTCTTGGCTTTGAGGATCGGCAGTGGGCAGTTCAGGCCTTCTGCATTAAGTGTTTGTTCAGCCATTGGTTTCCCTTTTTTCGCTGTTGGTCGTTGTTGTTGTTATACTTAGATGAATAGGTTGATATGGGACTTGGATGCAACTTCCATATATGTCGCAGCCCCGCCCAGTTCGACGCCATCAATCAGTGTATCCTTGGAGTATTCGAACAGATCCAAAGTCATCTGGCAGGCAATGATCCGCACATCGGATTCAACTGCCGCTTCGCGCAGATCCTCGATCGAGGCAACACCCTTTTTGGCCATCAGGTTTTTCATCATGGTGGTGGTTGCCCGATCCACACCCGGAATCATCGGGATCATGTTCGGCATTTTGAAATGCTTTCCACCCAGCGGCATTTCCATTGCCGGATTGCCGAGCGTCGACATTTTCAGATCAAGATCTTTTTTCAGCAGTGCCAGACCATAGAAGGTAAAGAACATCGTGACTTCAATATCCATTGCCGCCGCCGTTGTCCCCAGAATAAAGGGAGGATAAGCCCAGTCGAGCGTTCCTTTGGTGACGATAATTGACATGCTTTTGGTATTTTCCATATCCAGCACAGGCTTTCTCCCAATCTCATATGCATTGTATCACGATATTTGAATATATCGCAGTGCAAATGTCAAGTCACGCGGCTGTGTGACGCTAAATTTGTTAACTATATAAGGAATATCACCGGTCTGTAACCGATGCTTGAGCTTTTGAATTTTCCGGTCCAATATGGTTTGCATGAGCCAAAAAACCAGATTTGCCCTGTTGCAAACCCGCCCGATGCCCGATTTCAACAGCGCGCTAACAGAGGCCCTTGACCTAGCCGAAAGGGCGGTAAATCAGGGCGCGGAGTTTCTTGCCTTGCCGGAATACTGCGGCGGGCTGAAAACGGTTAATGGTGCAATAGCAGCACCTTGCGCCCCCGAAGACGACCATCCCGTCCTGAACGGTTTGCGTAAATTTGCGGCAGATCACG
>JALWOO010000842.1 GCA_027083485.1 Amylibacter sp.
ATTCGCGGTGAGCTGGGCGCTGCCGGAATTGAAAAACACGCTGGAGGAACGTGACAGGATTTCAAACCGGCCTTTGCAGGCGTCATTGTCCAGATTGCCGTCAGGTTCCAGTGCTACCCGTTTGGGGGTGGTGTTGGAGCCGTCATTCGCCGGTTTTTTGGATTTGATGCCGTTGCGTTTGAACACAAAATCAAAGGTCACGGCTGCCGAAGGAATGATTTTCACGCCGGCGGCCTCTTCGAGTTTTTGAATGCCCTCCAGCAGATTGAAATCGCTGGCCGCCACGGAAATCGGGGATTGGGTGCTGACGGCGATTTTATGGGGGCCAAGCAGGGTTGCGACGACTTTGGTGTCAAAACTCTTGCTCACCCCGTGCAAATTCAGGGTATAGGTCAGGGGCACAACCTTGCGCCGGACCTTTTTGATGTTGCGAAACAATACCGGATCCAGTTGCAGCGTTACCACGGCTTCCGGATAGAGGAAGCTTTCAAAGAATAAGAACCGCATACGCACGTTTCGCAAATCAACCTTGGTATCGACGGATTCAAGCTGAATGCGGATTTCGGCCCTGCCGGAGGGATCAATCGCGCCGGTAAAACTGGCAAAACTGCTGGTTTCGACCTTGGTTTGCTGTTTCACCGATTGAAAATTCAGACTGGATGCATCGGGCAACAGATGCCAGCCATTGGCAAACGGATTCTGTTGTGCGCCCGCTGGCTGTGTCAGGATCGCCAGCAAAAGCGCGATAAAGTAAATGGAACGTTTAAACAAATGCATCCTAATTGCTTTTCCTCCACACAGGCCGGTCAAAGACAATACCATAGACCATCGGGTTCTGTGTTACTGTGAATTATGACGCTAAAAAATGCTTCTGACAACGCTTTCGGCGTTTTGCCCCTGTGTGCGTTGGAAATAAAGGGCGGGGGCATGTGCTTTTTTGAAAGCGGCTCTTGCTCTTTAAGGGGGAAAAGACTATACGCGCGCTATCGGCTTGGCTGCCGCAACGATAACAGACAATACGAGCAGGGTCGGAATTTTTTCTCCGACCCTTCGTTTGTTTTCGGGCTGCTGCCGATCAAATGTAACCCAAAGACCGGCGGAACCAACCGCTTGGCCCGATAAACACTTGAAAAAGGACGTAAAACATATGTGCGCTAAAGCGACTATGGAAGAATTCGAAGCACTGTTGGAAGAAAGCTTTGAAATTGACACCCCCGAAGAGGGTTCTGTTGTCAAAGGTACTGTACTGGCTATTGAAAACGGTCAGGCAATCATCGACGTAGGCTATAAAATGGAAGGCCGCGTTGATCTGAAAGAATTTGCATCCCCCGGTCAGGAAGCCGACATCGCCGTAGGCGATCAGGTCGAAGTATTCCTCGAGCGTGTGGAAAATGCCCGCGGTGAAGCGGTTATCTCGCACGAGAAAGCCCGCCGCGAAGCAGCTTGGGATCGTCTCGAGAAATCCTACGAGGCCGAAGAGCGCGTTGAAGGTGCGATGTTTGGCCGTGTCAAAGGCGGCTTTACTGTTGATCTTGGTGGCGCGGTTGCGTTCTTGCCCGGTTCCCAGGTTGATGTGCGCCCCGTGCGCGATGCCGGCCCGCTGATGGGTCTGGTTCAGCCATTCCAAATCCTGAAAATGGATCGTCGTCGTGGTAACATCGTTGTGTCGCGTCGCGCTATTCTGGAAGAACTGCGTGCAGAGCAGCGTGCTGAAATCGTTGGCAAGCTGACCGAAGGCGATGCTGTTGACGGTGTGGTCAAAAACATCACCGAATACGGTGCCTTTGTAGATCTGGGCGGCGTTGACGGGCTGTTGCACGTGACCGATATGGCATGGCGTCGTGTGAACCACCCATCCGAAATCCTGACAATCGGCGAAACCGTCAAGGTTCAGGTGATCAAGATCAACAAAGACACCCACCGCATCAGCCTTGGCATGAAACAGCTGCAGGATGATCCGTGGAGCAACGTTGATGAGCGCTTCCCATTGGAGTCCATTCAGAAGGGCCGCGTCACCAACATCACCGATTACGGCGCATTTGTAGAGCTGGAACCAGGTGTTGAAGGTCTGGTTCACATTTCCGAAATGTCCTGGACCAAGAAAAACCTGCATCCAGGCAAAATCGTTTCTACTTCTCAGGAAGTGGACGTGATGGTTCTGGATATCGACACCAGCAAACGCCGCGTGTCGCTTGGCCTGAAGCAAACCATGGGCAACCCATGGGAGAACTTCCAGGCTGCCTTCCCGGTTGGCACAGAAGTCGAAGGCGAAGTCAAAAACATCACCGAATTCGGTCTGTTCATTGGCTTGGACGGCGACATCGACGGTATGGTCCACTTGTCCGATCTGGACTGGAACCGTTCCGGCGAAGAAGCCATTCAGGACTACAACAAAGGCGACATGGTGCGCGCTGTAGTAACCGATGTGGATGCTGAAAAAGAGCGGATCTCCCTGTCGATCAAAGCCCTGGACGGTGACCCGTTCGTGGATGCGACTGCCGGCGTGAAGCGCGGTGCTGTTGTGACTGTAACGGTTACCTCCATCGAAGAGGGTGGCATCGAAGTCGAATACGAT
>JALWOO010000843.1 GCA_027083485.1 Amylibacter sp.
TGACGATGACGGGGATGATCCTTTCAGTTTTGATTCAGATGACAATGACGACGACCCGTTCAGCTTTGACAGTGATGAGGGTGACAGCAGCGATGATCTGGATGCGTTGCTGGCCGGATTTGACAGCGACGATGACGCAGAGGAAAGCGACGATGCGCCGGATATGGATGCGGAACTCGCGTCTCTGCTGGCGGACCTATAGGGTATGGGGTCGATAAAACAGGAGCTTAGGGGATAAATGGCGATTGAGACACTCAAGATCGAAGGCCGGAATATTGAAATCCTGGCCCCCGCCATGAACGCGGATCTGTTCTTTTTGCACGCAGAGGTCAGCGAAGGGTTAAGCGAGCTTGTCACTATAGAAGCCGAATTCCTGACAGATAAACGGGATCTGAACCATGAGGATTTTCTGGCCGAGGAAATCATTGTGGTGATGAATATCGAGGATAAAACCGTGCGTGCCTGGAAAGGCCTGTGCATTGAATGCCTCTATATCGGCGAAAGCACCGGCATGGGGTACGGCGAATACGCCCATTACCGCGTGCAGGTGCGTTCCTGGCCCTGGATGCTGACCCGCACCACGGATTGCCGGATTTTCCAGAACCTGACCACCGAAGATATCGTCAAACAGATTTTCAATGAATACGGCTTTCCGGATTTCCGTTTCAAGCTGACGGGGAGCTATGAGCCGCGCGAATACTGCGTGCAATATCGGGAAAGCGATTTTGATTTCATCAGCCGATTGCTCGAAGACGAGGGCATGTATTACCGGTTCGAACATGACTGGGCCATGAGCAGCGAGGACAACAGGCAAACCAAGGTCTGGCTCGAAATATTCGACGACAGCGCGCAGGCCGAGCAGATTTGGGGGGATTATTATATCCGCCTGCTGGACAAGGAAAGCGGCCAGCGCGAGGAGAAGGATTTCATCCACAAATGGGAGGAAAGACGCCAGTTCGACAGTGGCAAAGTCACCCTGCGCGATTACAACTTCACAAAGCCGCGTGTAGATTTGACCGCCACACGCAAGGTCAGCGCGCAAAAATATTCCAAATACGAATTATTCGATTTTCCGGGCCGCTATCAGGTGCTGGAAAAAGGCGAGAAAATCGCCGGTCGCAAACTGGAGGCCATTTCCGCAGAACGCTATCAGGTGCGTGGGCAGGGGCTGTTTAAACAGATCGAGCCGGGCAAGAGGTTCGGGCTGAAGGACCACCCGTCAGAACCCCAGAACACCGATTATCTGGCGGTGCGCATGGTGCATGTGCTGAAACAGGAAAAGACCGATTCAAAGGCGATCAAGCGCCCCAAGGATTTCCGCCTGACAGAGGATGATATCATGCAATCCCACGAGGTGACCTTTGTGGCGCAGCCCGTGGACGTCCCCTTCAAGCCCAAAGAGAAAACCCTCTGGCCGAAAATTCAGGGGGTGCAAACGGCTGTGGTGGTCGGGCCGGAGGGCGATGAAATTTTCACCGACGAATACGGGCGCATAAAAATCCAGTTCCATTGGGATCGGGAAGGCAAGAATGACGATAACTCCTCTTGCTGGGTCCGGGTGGTGACGCCGATGTCGGGTAAAAACTGGGGCCTGATCGCGGTGCCGCGGATTGGTCAGGAAGTGGTGGTTCAATTCGAAGAAGGCGACCCGGATCGTCCCTTGGTGACGGGCATGGTGTTCAACGCCGACAATCCGGTGCCCATGGGCCTTCCGGACAATAAAACCCAACTGGGTTTTCGCACCGACTGCCACAAAAACGACGACAGCGAGGCCTTTCACGAGTTTGTGCTGGAAGACAGCAAAGACGGTGAATTCATCCGGATGCAATCGGAGAAAGATTACCGTGTGATTGTGAAAAACAACACGGAAATCAGCTATGGCACCGGCGACAAGGACGATGGCTCGCTCAAGATGGATGTGTGGAAGAACACCAAAGAAACTTTTGGTGTCGGGGCTGGCGAAGGCGAATTGAGCCAATGGATTCAAGATGATTATACGGTGCAGGTCATCAAGGGGGACTATAATTTTGAAACCGAGAAGGGCGCGCGTTATTTCAAAATTGCCGATCTGGATTATTTGCATGTGGGGGCGGATCGCACTGTCAAGGTGGATCAAAACTGTACCGAAACCGTAGGCAAGGCTTTCGAATTAACCGCTAAAACCGGCATCACATTAAAATGCGGCGGGTCCAAAATCGAAATGACGCCAAGCGGAATAACCATTTCAGCCGCCAAAATCGAGGTCAAAGGTCAGGCGAAAATTGACGTGGACTCGCCGCTTAGCACCGTTTCGGGCAGTGGGTTGCTGACGCTCAAGGGCGGTTTGGTCAAGATAAACTAGGGGGGTGGCATGCAACAAAAACAATCATTTGACGCACTGAACAAGCTGCCCGAGATGCGGTTTGGCGATTTTTGTGGCCAGCACCGGATCAAGATCAATCCCGCCTTGGAGATTGATCCGCAACTGCCGCTGGACAAGGGGCTGGAAGCCTTGTTTCAGGCACAGGAAAAGGTCGGGTTCTTTCAGGTGCTGGCCCATGCGCTGCCTGTGCGCGAACGGGTCTGGTTTGCCT
>JALWOO010000844.1 GCA_027083485.1 Amylibacter sp.
GTCAGATTTGCTGATCCTTGCCGGACGTCCGTCGATGGGGAAAACCTCGCTGGCCACCAACATCGCCTATAATATTGCCAAGGTTTACAAAAAAGGCATTCGTCCGGATGGCTCCGAAGGGGCGGTAAACGGAGGGGTGGTCGGGTTTTATTCGCTCGAAATGTCCGCCGAACAGCTCGCCGCGCGTATCCTTTCCGAGGCCGCCGAAGTGCCTTCCGAACAAATCCGGCGCGGGGATATGACCGAAGAGGAATTCCGCCGTTTTGTGCAAGCCGCCAAAGATCTGGAGAATTGCCCGCTCTATATCGACGACACCGCCGCCCTGCCGATCAGCCAGCTTGCCGCCCGGGCACGCCGTTTGAAACGCACGCACGGACTGGATGTGGTGATCGTGGATTACCTGCAACTGGTGCGTCCCGCCACCGCCAAGGACAGCCGCGTTAACGAGGTCTCCGAAATCACGCAGGGCCTGAAAGCCATCGCCAAGGAGCTGGAAATTCCGGTAATCGCCCTGTCCCAGCTGTCGCGACAGGTGGAAAACCGCGAAGACAAGCGCCCGCAGCTCTCTGATCTGCGCGAATCCGGCTCCATCGAGCAGGACGCCGATGTGGTGATGTTCGTGTATCGCGGCGAATACTATAAGGAACGGGAAAAACCGGCGGACCACGAGGCGGATAAAATGATGGCCTGGCAGGCCGAAATGGAAGAGCTGCACGGCAAAGCCGAAGTCATCATCGGCAAACAGCGCCACGGCCCGATTGGCTCGATTGATCTTGCCTTTGAAGGCCAGTTTACCAAGTTCAGCGATCTGGCCCGCAGCTGGCAAGGCAACGATCAGGAGTTTTAGTCGCCGACATCCGTTGACATTCTCCCCGCAATATGGCCCTAGAACGGCATACGGAGACCTGAATATGCCTGCCTCGACCCTGACAATCGATTTGAATGCCCTGACCGGAAACTGGCGCGCGCTGGATGCGCTTTCGGCGGCCAGCACCGAAACCGCCGCCGTGGTCAAGGCGGATGCCTACGGGTTGGGCGTTGCCGGCACCTGCCCCGCGTTGCATCGTGCAGGCGTGAGCAGCTTTTTCACCGCCCTGACCCAGGAAGCCGTAGCCGTGCGTCAGGCCATCGGGCAAGATGCTGATATCTATTCTTTTTCCGGTTATTCCGCCAGAACAGCCGCCGATCTGAAGCAACACAATCTGATCCCTGTCCTGAGCGCACCTGAACATGTTCAGGATTTTCTGGAGGCTGGCAGCCCGCAACCCTTTGCTGTGCAACTGGATACCGGCATGAACCGCATGGGGCTGGAACCTGCCGAATTTGCCGCGCTAAAGGAGCGGATCCTTGGTGCCAAACCGGCACTGATCCTGTCCCACCTGGCCTGTGCCGATGAACCGGACCACCCGCAAAATACAGCCCAGTTGCGCGCTTTCAAAGGGATGACCGATGGTCTTGGCCTGCGCCGCTCGCTTGCGGCCACCGGCGGCACGCTATTGGGGCCGGAGTATCAATTCGACCTGTGCCGCACCGGTATCGGCATGTACGGCGGGGCACCGTTTGCAGCGGCCAGCCCTGTTGTTACGGTCTCTATTCCCGTGCTGCAAATCCGCGATGTGGCTGTTGGGGAAAGCGTTGGCTACGGTGCCGCCTGGGTTGCCAAACGGCCGACCAGACTGGCAACCATCGCAGCGGGCTATGCTGACGGTTTGATCCGCGCCATGTGTTTTGGCAATGTGTCGCTGTTTTCCAAAGGGACCGCCTGCCCCATGGTAGGGCGTGTCTCGATGGATCTGATCACGGTGGACATCACGGATCTGGACCACCGCCCCGAGGCGCTCGAAATCCTCAACGCCACCCAAACCGTGGATAAACTGGCGGATCAGGCCGGCACAATCGGATACGAAATGCTAACCTCCCTTGGCGGGCGCTATAATCGCGTCTATGTTGGCGGCCAAAGCAATACAGGCACCCCATGATTTTACTTCACTGGATCAATAATTTCCTCGCTTCGATCGGGCGCTCGACCATGGCCCTTCTGGCGTCAATTGGCCGGATCGCGATCTTTGCGGCAGAGGCCATATCCCACCTGCTCCGCCCGCCGTTTTATGCTCGCGAGTTTGGCGCGCAAATCATCCAGATCGGCTATTACAGCCTGCCCGTGGTTGGCCTGACGGCGCTGTTCACCGGCGGGGCGCTGGCCTTGCAAATCTATTCCGGCGGTGCCCGTTTCAGCGCCGAAGCCGTCGTCCCCTCGGTGGTGGCCATCGCCATGGTGCGCGAACTCGGGCCGGTTTTGGGCGGGCTGATGGTGGCGGGACGCGTGTCGGCCTCCATCGCGGCAGAGCTTGGCACCATGCGCGTTACCGAACAGATCGACGCGCTGACAACCTTGTCAACCAACCCGATGAAATATCTGGTGGTGCCGCGGGTTGCAGCGGCCACGATTACCATGCCGATCCTTGCCTTTATCGGCGATATCATTGGAATCATGGGCGGATTTCTGGTTGGTGTGAACCGGCTCAATTTTAACGCGGCCACCTATATCAACAACACTTACGATTTTCTGGAA
>JALWOO010000845.1 GCA_027083485.1 Amylibacter sp.
GCCCCTATCATGCGTGGTCGTTCAAAACCAATGGCAACCTGCTGGCGATTCCGCTGAAAAAGGGCTATCAGGATACCAGTTTTGCCGAGAGTGAAAACAGCAAGGGCATGCCCGGTGTCGGCGCGATGAAGAATTATCGCGGCTTTATTTTTTGTCGTTTGGCCGCCGAGGGCATCAGCTTTGAGGATTTCTTTGGCAACAGCCTGTCCTCGCTGGACAATATGGTGGACCGCTCCCCCGAGGGCCGGCTGGAGGTCGTTGGCCCGCCGCTGCGCTATCTGCATTATTGCAACTGGAAAATGCTGGTGGAAAACCAGACCGACACCTGTCATCCCATGGTCGCCCACGAGAGCAGCGCCGGCACCGCAATGAAGCTCTGGGAGGAGGTCACAGACAAGGACACGCCGCTGCCCCCCGCCATGGAAATCATTGCGCCCTTTATGTCGCCCTATGAATTCTTTGAGGAAATGGGCATTCGCACATGGCCCAACGGCCACGGGCACACCGGTGTGCATCATTCGATCCATTCCAAGTATTCGGAAATTCCGGGCTATCGTGATAGTCTTGCCAAAAATTACGGGCCGGAAAAGGCCGATGCGATTCTGGCCGAAAACCGCCATAATACGGTGTATTTCCCCAACATCATGATCAAAGGCCCGATTCAGCAATTGCGGGTTTTCATCCCGCTGGCGGCGGATAAATGCATCGTGGAGAGCTATATCTACCGGCTGGTCGGCGCGCCGGAAGAGCTGACCGCGCGCACCGCCATGTATAACCGGATGATCAACGCGCCGACCTCGATTGTCGGGCATGACGATCTGGAAATGTATGAACGCGCCCAAGAGGGCCTGCATGCGGATGGCATGGAATGGGTCAATATCCAGCGTCTTTACGAAGAAGACGAGGATTTCAGTCAGGAAGCCGTGGAAAACGGCACCACCGAACGCCAGATGCGCAACCAGTTTGATGCCTGGGTCAGATTTATGACGATGGATATGAAACAGGGTGGGGATATGCAAGAAGGGGACGCGCCATGAGCATCACCAAGGACAGCCTGATTGACTTCCTCTATGACGAGGCCCGCATGCTGGACGAAGGCCGCTATGATGAATGGCTGGCGCTTTGGTTGCCCGATGGCCACTACTGGATGCCGCTGGATTATCAGCAGAGCGACCCGATCAATACCACGTCATTGATGTATGAGGACCAGTTCATGCTCAAACTGCGGGTGGAACGGTTGAACGGGGCACGGACCTTTTCGCAAAAACCCAAGAGCCGCTGCCACCATGTGTTGCAGCGCCCCTTTGTTGATGAAATGGATACAGAGGCAGGGAAGTTTGTGACCACCACCTATATGCATTACGTGGAAACCCGTCTGGATGAACAGCAACTTCTGGCCCTGACCGCGCGCCATGAACTGGCGCTGGTGGACGGGCAGTTGCGCATTGCCAACAAACGCGTTGATATCGTCAATTGCGACGCGGCCTTTCGCAATATTCAGCTGCTGCCATGATTTCCCCCCTTGCCCAAACCGTCAGCGATGCCTTTGCCATGGCGGTCAGCCGCTGGCCGGCGCGTCCGTTCCTGAATGTGTTGTCTGAGACGGCGGAAATCTACGCAATCGCCGCTGGCGCAATCACCTATGCCGATGCCAATGCAGAGGTCACCCGCCTGTCGGACCTGTTATATCACGCCGGATACAGGGACGGGCATCGGGTGTTGTTGCTGCTGGAAAACCGGCCAGCGTTTTTCCTCTGGTGGCTGGCGCTGAACCGGCTCGGCGCGTCAGTGGTGCCGGTCAATCCCGATTTGCGGCTGGCAGAGCAGACCTATATTATCGGCCATGCGGAACCGGCCCTTGCGATTGCCATTGCGCCGCGTTGCGATGAATTGCGTGCGGCTGCTGATGCCGCTGGCGTGCAAATGCCGGTGATCACAGCGGATCAACCGATCCCCGCGCCGCGCCCAGACGCTCAAATCGCGCAGCGAGCGGGCGATGCCGAGGCAGCCTTGCTCTATACATCCGGCACCACCGGCCAGCCCAAGGGCTGCGTGCTGACCGATGAGTATTTTCTGGAGGCAGGCCGCTGGTATGCCGGTACAGGCGGGCTTTGCGCATTGGGGCTGGAGGGCGAGCGCATGATCACCCCGTTGCCCGTGTTCCACATGAACGCCATGGCCTATTCCTTTATGGCGATGATTGCCGTGGGCGGTTGCCTGACGGTGCTGGACCGGTTCCACCCGCGCAGCTGGTGGGCCAATGTGCGCGACAGCGGCGCGACCTGTTTGCATTATCTGGGGGTGATGCCCTCGATGCTGATGGGACTGCCGCCAGCCAAGGACAGGGACCACAAGGTGCGTTTCGGCTTTGGGGCCGGTGTTGACCCCGAATTGCACGCGCCGTTTGAAACCCGATTCGGCTTCCCTTTGGTCGAGGCATGGGCGATGACCGAAACCGGTGCCGGTGCGGTGATCTGTGCCAACCGCGAACCGCGCCGCGTGGGCGAAAGCTGCCTTGGCAAACCCGAGGGCGATTTGCAGGTGAAAATCGACGGCGACAATCAG
>JALWOO010000846.1 GCA_027083485.1 Amylibacter sp.
TTGTAGGTGGGCGCATAGCGTTCCATGAACCGTTCGCCTTCGGAGTTGGTCAGATAGCCCCCCTCCCCGCGCGCGCCCTCGGTGATTAGGCAGCCGGCACCGTAAATGCCGGTCGGGTGGAATTGCACGAATTCCATATCCTGAAGCGGCAGGCCGGCACGGGCAACCATGCCGCCGCCGTCACCGGTACAGGTATGCGCGGAGGTGGCGCTAAAGAAGGCACGACCATAGCCGCCGGTGGCCAGCACCACCATTTTGGCGTTGAAACGGTGGATGGTGCCATCGTCGAGCTTCCATGCCAGCAGGCCCTGACAGGAGCCGTCCTTGTCCATGATCAGATCAATGGCGAAATATTCGATAAAGAATTCCGCGTTGTGTTTCAGGGACTGGCCGTAAAGCGTGTGCAAAATCGCGTGACCGGTCCGGTCGGCGGCAGCACAGGTGCGTTGCACCGGTGGGCCTTCGCCAAATTCGGTGGTGTGACCGCCAAAGGGGCGCTGATAGATTTTGCCCTCTTCGGTGCGCGAAAACGGCACGCCGTAGTGGTCCAGTTCGTAAACCGCCTTGGGGGCTTCGCGCACGAGGTATTCCTGTGCGTCCATATCCCCGAGCCAGTCGGAGCCTTTAACGGTGTCATACATGTGCCATTGCCAATGGTCCGGCCCCATGTTTTGCAGGCTGGCCGCAATGCCGCCCTGTGCGGCAACCGTGTGCGAGCGGGTCGGGAAAACCTTGGTAACGCAAGCGGTTTTCAGGCCCTGTTCGGCCATCCCGAGCGTAGCGCGCAAACCGGCACCGCCAGCGCCGACAACCACAACATCATAATGGTGATCGATATATTCATAAGCAGACATGGTATTCTCCGATCAAGCGCCAAGGGCGATTTGGGCCACGGCGTAAGCGCCTGCAAAGCCAAGAAACAGACACCCCAGACGGGTGAGAACCAACAGCACAACCAGCGGCGCCTTGGCGTGGACGTAATCGACGATCACTTCCTTGAGGCCATCCGCCAGATGGCGAAAGCCGACCAGCAAAAACAGGATCGTGCAAATCGCCACAAACGGATGCTGCAAGGTGGCAACCAGTTCGGCCCGCGTGCCGCCAATTTGCGGCGCAACCGTGAACAGGAAAATCAGGCTCAACGGGATCAGCGCCACAGAGGTCAGGCGGTTGAACCACCAGTCATGGGCACCCTCGTGGGCGGAGCCAAGGCCGATCACGCGGCCCATTGGTGTTTTAAAGCTCATCTTCGCCTCCTACATCAGCAACAATGACAGCGCGGTCAGAACCACACTGCCAATGACCAGCACCCAGCCGGATTTATTGACGGTTTCAATGTCATAGCCATAGCCGAAATCCATCCACAGGTGGCGCAGACCGCCCAGGAAGTGAAACCACAAAGCCCAGAGCGAGCCGACAAGGATCAGCAGACCGAGCCAGCTGGTCAACAGACCGTTAATGTAATTGTAATAACTTTCCGATGTAGCGGCTGCGATCAGCCACCAAACGATCAGAAAACCGGCCAGCGCCATACCGACGCCGGTTATCCGGTTTACAATCGAAGTCATCATGTTGATTTCCCGCCGGTAAATTTCCAGATGCGGGGAAAGGGGCCGGTTCGGAACGTTTGCGTCAGCCATGGGGTTCCCTTTTAATAATAGCAGTATCCGCGTAAATATTAACCCATTCACGCGGTGGATCAAAGGGCTTGCATACAGTTTTATACCGATAAAAGCGGGTTTTTTGCCGGTTTATTGCACATGTGATCACATATTTTTTTGTTGTGATCACATGTTTGCGACTCAGATCAAAGTTTGTTATACAATGGAGCCGAGGGATTCAGGGGGCGCTGCCCCCAAGCCCTTGCGGGCTTTCCCCCGAGGTATTTCCAGAAAATGAAGGCTTTGTCAGGCTTGGTGAAAGGCCTTTTGCAGATCTGCAATCAGGTCGTCGGCGGACTCAATGCCGACAGAGAGGCGGATCATGTCTTCGCTGACGCCGGCGGCCTCGCGTTTTTCGGCGGGGACGGTTTTATGGGTCAGGGAGGCCGGATGCTGGATCAGGCTTTCTACGCCGCCGAGGCTGACGGCAAAACCGAACAGGTCGGTGCGTTTCAGGATTTGCTCGACCCGCTCCGGCCCACCGTTGACACGCAGGGTAATGATCGCGCCGAAACCCGACATCTGGCGCGCCGCGATGTCATGGCCCGGATTGTCCGGCAGGCCGGGATAGCGCACCGTAGACAGGCCGTAGGCGGACTGGTTTTCCAACAGGTGCTCGGCAATCCGGCCAGCGTTTTCGCAATGGCGCTGCATGCGCACCGGCAGGGTTTTCACCGAGCGCAGCAACAGGGAAGAATCCATCGCGCTCAGCACGGCACCGGTGGCATTTTGCATGTAACCGATGCGTTCGCAGACGCCTTCGGGTGAATGGGCGGCAACGGCGGCGACACCGGCCATCAGATCGGAATGGCCGCTGAGGAATTTGGTTGCGGAATGCACCACCACATCCACACCCCATTCAATGGGCCGTTGCAGATAAGGCGAAGCAAAAGT
>JALWOO010000847.1 GCA_027083485.1 Amylibacter sp.
GCCCTGGACCACACCGTCAACCAGATGATCCAGCGTGCCAACCCCGCCCGAGGCAATCACCGGAATGTTGACCGCATCCGCAATGGTGCGGGTCAGCGGCAGATTGAAACCGGCGCGGGTGCCGTCGCGGTCCATGCTGGTCAGCAGGATTTCACCGGCCCCTTTGGATTGCATGAGCAGGGCGAATTCCACCGCGTCAATGCCGGTCGGTTCGCGCCCGCCATGGGTAAAGATTTCCCATTTGCCCGGCGATACGGTTTTGGCGTCGATCGCTACTACAATGCATTGCGAGCCGAACCGGTTGGCGCTGTCGGCAACTACATCGGGGTTGGCCACAGCGGCGGAGTTGAACGAAACCTTGTCCGCGCCGGCCAGCAACATGCGGCGCACATCCTCCGGCCCACGCACCCCGCCGCCGATGGTCAGCGGCATGAAGCACTGTTCCGCCGTGCGACGCGCCACATCGAACATGGTGCCACGGTTTTCCACGGTGGCGGCGATGTCCAGAAAACACAGTTCATCCGCGCCGGCAGCATCATAGGCCTTGGCGCTCTCGACAGGGTCGCCCGCGTCGATCAGATCAACGAAATTAACGCCTTTGACCACGCGGCCGTCTTTGACGTCCAGACAGGGGATAATTCGGGTTTTCAGCATCGGTGCGGCTCGTTGGTTGTTCGCCGGTGTCTATAGAGAATTGTGCGCGAAAACAAAAGTGCGAAGTTTTGGGGCCAAATGTCGAAATGCCGCCATGCTGTTCGTCTTTAACCTGTAACCACCAAAAAGGGGAAAATGATGATTTTGGAAATAACACCGCTTTACGCAATGCCGCTGGCGATCCTGATGTTTGCGCTTTGGCTGCAAGTGGTCAAGGCGCGGGCGGCGCGGAATTTGTCGATCGGGCATGCGGATGATCCGGCCTTGCACGAAAAAATCCGCCGTCATGGCAATTTTATCGAATATGTGCCGCTGGTATTGCTGTTGATGCTGATGGCGGAGTTGCGCGGCGGCAATGATACGGCGTTGCATGGGGCGGGCGGTTTGCTGGTGCTGTCGCGTGTGCTGCATCCCTTCGGGCTGAGGGCGGGAAATGCCACCCATGCCTTGCGGATCATGGGGAATTCGGGGTCATTGCTGGCGATGTTTATCTCTGTTGCCGTGATTGGCCTGACATATCTTTAGGGTTGAAATACCCGTTCAACGAGGGGAAACTCTCTCTACTCCCAGAAAGGAAACTTTATGAAATATCTTGCTTTGATCTATTCAACACCGGAGTCAAATCCGACACCGAATACACCGGAATTTGGTGAAATGATGGGCGGTTACAAGGCCGCAAACGAGGCCTACGCAAAGGATGGTGTCTTTTTGGCGGGCGAAGCATTGATGCCTGTTGAAACAGCCACCTGCGTTCGTATTCGCGACGGCAAAACCGAGCTGACAGACGGCCCGTTTGCTGAAACCAAAGAGCAATTGGGTGGGTTTTACATGTTTGAATGTGAAGATCTGGATGCGGCAATCAAATATGCCAAGATGATCCCGACAGCAAGCCACGGCACAATCGAGGTCCGTCCGGTTATGACCTTTGATTTGTAATGACGACCGCGCCCGATCCGGTCCATGTGGCCATTGAATTCACCCTGCGACAGGATCGGGGGCAGCTCATTGCGGCGCTTATTAATTCGGTTGGTGATTTTGAGCTGGCCGAAGAATGCTTGCAGGATGCGGTTGAAACCGCCCTTCAGGAATGGCCCCGTGCCGGTGTTCCCAAATCTCGGCGCGGCTGGTTGTTGCAAGTGGCACGACGCAAGGCGATTGACCGGATCCGACGGTGCGCCAGTTTTGCCCGGAAAGCTGCTCAAATCGCGGTGCTGGAACAGGCCGAGGCCACAGCCCCTGCAGATCCCCACGATATACCTGACCACCGTTTGCGGCTGATTTTCACCTGTTGCCATCCGGCGCTGGACGAGAAAACCCGCGAAGCCCTGACCCTGCGCACCCTTGGCGGGTTGACTACCGAGGAAGTCGCGCGGGCATTTTTGGATAAAACTCCGGCGATGGCGCAACGCTTGGCGCGCGCGCGGGGCAAAATCAGCAAGGCGGGGATTCCGTTTGCGATTCCCGATGCAGAGGCATTGCCTGAACGGATCGGCTCTGTTTTGCAGGTGATTTATCTGATTTTCAATGAAGGCTATGCGGCAACACAGGGGCAGGGGCAATTGCGGATCGATCTCTGCGAGGAGGCGATATATTTGGCGCGCCTGATGGTTGGCTATTGTCCGGATGATGCCGAGGTCGCCGGTTTGCTGGCCTTGATGTTGCTGTCCCATGCACGGCGCAAAGCCCGCGATGTCGGGGGCTATATTCCCCTGTCAGAACAGGATCGCAGCCTGTGGGACAGGGGCTTGATTGCACAAGGGCAAGAGTTACTGGAGGCCGCCCTGCGCAAGGGGGGGATTGGTCCGTATCAGTTGCAGGCTGCCATATCGGCCCTGCATTGCGAGGCAGAGCAGGCGGATCAAACGGATTGGTGCCAGATTGCAGCGCTCTACCGGT
>JALWOO010000848.1 GCA_027083485.1 Amylibacter sp.
CTTGTGGCGGCGGCCCAGACCCACGGGTGCTGGCTGCATGATGTGCGTATTCCGGCCACGTCCTATCCGATTGCCAATGGCAAGAAACGCATTGGCAAACGGTGTCTGGCTGTGGGCACTGATTGTTCCGTGGGCAAAATGTACACGGCGATTGCCATGGAACGGGAAATGCTGGATCGCAAGATGAAGGCTACGTTCCGTGCGACAGGCCAGACAGGTATCCTGATCACCGGCGGCGGGGTGCCGCTGGATGCGGTGGTGGCCGATTTCATGGCCGGTGCGGTGGAGTATATCACGCCGGACAACGACCCGGATCATTGGGATATCATCGAAGGGCAGGGGTCTCTTTTCCATGTGTCCTATTCCGGTGTGACCATGGCGCTTATTCATGGTGGTCAGCCGGATGCGCTGATCCTGTGCCATGAACCGACCCGCACCCATATGCGTGGCTTGCCGGATTATACGCCGCCAAGTCTGGAAAAGCTGCGGGAAGTTGCCCTGCCGATTGCGCAGGTGGCCAATCCGGATTGCAAGGTGGTGGCGATTTCCGTCAATACCCAGCACATGAGCGAAGCCGACGCGCTGGCCTATCTTTCCGAGGTCGAGGAAAGCATGGGCTTGCCGGCGGTTGATCCGTTCCGGCAAGGGGCCGGTCGTCTTGTGGATGCGCTGGAAGCCGTCTAAACTCCCGTAACCCCGACCTGTGTCGGGGTTTCTTTTATGACAAGAGGGCCTTTGATGAGACTCACCGTTACTGCCGACACTTTTCAACTGGCGCAGGTTTTCACCATCGCGCGCGGGTCCAGAACCGAGGCCAAGGTTCTGACGGTGACCATTACCGAGGGTGACTATACGGGCTGGGGTGAATGTGTGCCCTATGCCCGCTATGATGAAACGCTTGAATCGGTTACGGAACAGATCAGGGGTTTGCCCCTGCCGCTGACACGCGACCAGTTGCTTACCCTGCTGCCTGCGGGTGCTGCCCGTAATGCGGTGGATTGTGCGCTCTGGGATCTGGAGGCCAAAAAGGCCGGCAGGCGGGTGTGGGAACTGGCCGGTTTGCCTGCGCCCGGGCCGGAAATCACCGCCTTTACCCTGTCGCTGGACACGCCGGAAAAAATGCAGGCGCAGGCGGCAGAAAATGCCTTTCGGCCGTTGTTGAAAACCAAGCTTGGCGGCGGCGCAGAGGACATGGCCCGCATCGAAGCCGTGCGCAAAGGCGCGCCGGATGCTCGCATTATCGTTGATGCCAACGAAGGCTGGACGCCGGAACTCTATGAAACCCTCGCGCCGGTGCTGGTGCGGTTGGGGGTGGAGATGGTGGAACAACCCTTTCCCGCCGGTGCCGATGATGCCTTGCTGAAACTGGATCGGGTGCTGCCGGTTTGTGCGGATGAATCCTGTCATGACAGGGGCAGCCTGCCCGCGCTCAAGGGCAAATACGATATGGTGAATATCAAGCTTGACAAGACCGGTGGCCTGACCGAGGCAATCGCCCTGCGGGATGCCGCCAGCGCCGAAGGTTATCAGGTGATGGTTGGTTGCATGGTAGGCTCGTCTCTGGCGATGGCACCGGCAACACTGGTGGCGCAGGGTGTGGCCGTAACAGACCTTGACGGCCCGCTTCTGTTGGCCGAAGACAGGGATACACCTTTGCAATTTGACGAACAGGGCGTTTACCCGCCTTCAGCAGCACTCTGGGGATAACAACATGAGCCGCACCGTATTTTTGAATGGGCAGTATATGCCCGAAGAAGACGCCAAAGTTTCCATTTTCGACCGTGGCTTTCTGATGGCCGATGGTGTTTACGAAGTGGTGTCCGTGCTGGATGGCAAGCTGCTGGAATTCGACGGACATCTTGCGCGGCTGGAACGCTCCCTGAATGAATTGGAAATGGGCAAGCCGAAGGATTACGACAACCTGCTGGAAATTAACCGAGAGCTGGTCAAGCGCAACAATGTCGAATCGGGCCGTGTCTATTGGCAGATCACCCGTGGGGCTGCGGATCGCGATTTTGTCTATCCCAAGGACGCCGAACCGACGCTGGTGCTGTTTACCCAAGAAGCAGGGCTGATCGACACGCCTGCCTCCAAAACCGGTATCAAGGTGATCTTTGCCGAAGACCTGCGCTGGCATCGTCGCGATATCAAAACCGTGCAACTGCTCTATCCGAGCATGTGCAAGATGATGGCCAAGGCGGCGGGCAAACATGATGCCTGGCTGGTCGAGGATGGCAAGATCACAGAAGGGTCGTCCAACAACGCCTATATCGTCAAGGATGGGCAGATCATTACCCGCGAATTGTCCAACGACATCCTGCACGGCATCACCCGCAATTCGGTGTTGCGTCTGGCCAAAGAGGCCCAGTTGCAGGTGGTGGAACGGTCTTTTACCGAAGAAGAAGCTCGCAACGCGGACGAGGCTTTCATCACTTCGGCCACCACTTTCGTGCAGCCGGTTGTTGAAATCGACAACGCGCAAATCGGCGACGGCACCCCTGGCCCTGTGGCCAAGCGCCTGTTGGAAATCTATATCGAGGAAAGCCGCAAAACCGGAATCTAGAGGTTTAGCGTTACTCGTTTGTCGTGGCCCATCAGGGTTTTGACAAACGCCTTTTCAGCGGCGAAATCATGGGGCACCTGATCCGCATTTCGCCGCCCCGACAGCGACAGGCTGGTGAAGAAATCAAAACCGTAGAGGTCGATTTTGTCGGCCCTGGAGCGCGCCACCAGATCAATCAGCATAACGCCTGTTGTCGGTGGTGCGCCCAATTCATGGTGCATCCGGTCCCATTCCAGCACAGGATGCAGGTAAAACCCCTGTCGTCGCGCAAATCTCCAGCGCACCCGCTTGCGTTTTTTTGCCATCCATAACAACCGTTTGGGCGACCTTTCGCAGATGGTTTTTTCCGGTACCGGCATGGCCAGCGCCAGCCAGTCTGTCTTGATGCCATGGGATAGCGTGCTTACCAAAGGGGCCGCATGCATGCGGATTACAATGTCTGCCTCGTCAATTGCCGGCCCGAATCCGCGCGCGCTCAGGGATCTTGCATTGCCGACAATGGCGATATTTTTGCCCTGTAAATCATGGTGCAACTGTTCCGGCGCACAGGAGAAGGATTTTAAAAAATCCTCGCCTTGCAGTCTCTTACGCAGTGTAAACAACAGACTATTCATGCAATTCCTCCAACCCTAATGGCCCGATCAAACGCTGGAAAAGCTGTGTTGTATTGCCAGAATTTCCAAGCAGATCTTGTGCCCGCGCTGCCATAGCCCGGCATTTTTCCGTGTTCAGCAAGGTGATGAATGCCTCTGCCAGTTCCGGAATATTTCGAGCGGTTAAACAGGCATCATTGTCTGATAAGTGACTGTATTCATGGGCGAAATTACCAACATAGGGGCCGGTGACAATCGCAGAGCCATATAGCGCGGGTTCATAAGGTGTATGCCCGCCCTTATCTATCAGTGATCCACCGACAAAAGTAACCCCCGCCAAGGTATAAAAGACAGCCATTTCCCCAAGGGTATCCGCCAGATAAACCGGAACATCTATATCAGGATTCTCTCCCAATCCTCTGCGATTAAAGGAAAATCCGGTTTTCTGTATCAATGTGGCCACATCTTTGCCCCGCTTGGGGTGGCGCGGCGCAAGGATCAGTTTCGCGTCCGGTGTATGCTCCAGAACCTTGCCAAAGGCAGCCAATACCCATGCTTCCTCACCCTTGTGGGTAGAGGCCGCAAGGATGGTTTTGTCATGGGGAAACAGGGCATTAAGGTCAGTACCTTCAAGCTTTTCAACCTGTTCAGCAGCCAGTGATTTCAGGTTTTGAATAACCTCTACCGGTGCCTGTGTCAGGGCCTGAAACTTCTCGCCAGAGGCCAGATCCTGTGCAAAAATTCCCCGCACCCCTGCCAGCATTTCACGCCCGATACCAAGCCAGCCAAACCGTTTCGCGCTGGTTTTCGACAGGCGGGCATTCACCAGCACCACCGGCACCCCGCGTTGCGCCAGCAGGGTTAGCCTGTTTGGCCATAGCTCGCCCTCAATGTTGATATAGGCGGCGACGGGCCAATGGCGCAAAAACCGGCGCAGCGCCCCCATGGTATCCAGCGGCGCGGCTTGCAAAATCAGACCCGGCCAGTGTTGGGCGACCTTCAGGGCAGTAGGATTGTTGGTGGTTACCAACAACCGGAATTGCGGATATTGCTTATGCAGATAGTCCAGCAACCGTTTGGCGGATTGCAGCTCGCCCACACTGGCGGCATGCAGCCAGATCACCGGCGCATCCGTCCGTGCCGTGGCAAATCCCAGCCGGTTATTGAAATGGCCGAAATCATCTGCCCCGAACAGCCAGCGCCCCAGCATCAGCAACCCGATGAAGGGGGCGGCAATCAGGGTTATGATCCGGTAAAGCGTCAGAACCGCCCCCTAAAACCGCTTCCAGCGGTTATGGAGCCAGTACCATTGACCGGGGTTTTGCCGAATGCGCGCGCTTAGACGGTCATTGAATTCGGCCATCATTTCTTCGGCGGTGGCGTGGGGAATTTCGGCTTCGAATTCCACATCGATGTCAGTGCCATTTTCACGGCGCAAACCAAAGGCAGGCACCAGCGGCAAATCGTATTTTAGCGCCAGCTCGGCAGGGCCAAGCGTGGTGCCCGCGATATGTCCCAGCAAGGGCAGGTTTGCCGCCCCGTGAACATATTGATCCGGCAAAATGGCAAAAAAACCGCCTTTGCGCACATGGCGGACCATATCCATGGTTCCCTTGCGCCCCTTGGCCACAATCGGAGAGCCACCTTGCAGGATGCCGCTCAGAAAATGTTTTTCGTAATAGGGATTGTTGTTTTCCCGATACACAGCGCCGGTTTCCATATCACGGGATTTCAGCACATGGCGGATGGCCTCCCATTGGCCAAAATGGGCGGAAACGATGATCGCGCCTTTGCCTTCGGTTTTTGCCTTTTCCAATGCCGCCAGGCCGGGTCCTGTGGCATGGAACCGGTCCAGCAATTGTGAAAACTCGGCGTTATGCAGGATTTCCGAAAGGGTCCGGCCCGTGTTGCGGCCGACTTCGGTCGCAATCCTGTTGCGTTCCTCTTTGGGCATATCCGGATAAACGCGGGCCAATCCGCGCTCTATCCGTTTACGAAATGGTGGCAGCCAGCGGGTTCCCCAGCCAACGATTGCCGCGCTCAGCCGTGCGCGCGCATCAAATGACAGCAACCGCCCCACGGCCAAAAGCCCTGCAATCGGCAGGTATTGCACCAGATGGACGGCCTTTTTGACAGGATCGGTTTTCATGGTAACCCGTGTTTGTTGCCTGCCCGTAATAATGCAAACTGTCGGCGGGGGAAACCGTTCAATTCGCCGGTTGTTTGCCTGCGCGGAACGTGACATTGTTTGCAAAACAGGCCAGAAAACCCCATGAACGAAACATCCCGTCCCAACCCAAAGCAGCTGTTGGCTGATGTCTTTGGCTTTGATGCCTATCGCGATGGCCAGGAGGAAATCGTGGATGCGGTGTTGGCGGGTAAAAACGCGCTGGCGATTATGCCAACGGGCGGTGGTAAATCCTTGTGTTTTCAACTGCCTGCCCTGTGTCTTGAGGGCGTTACCGTTGTGATTTCCCCGCTGATTGCCTTGATGCGCGATCAGGTGCGTGCCCTGCGCGAAGTCGGGGTCGAGGCCGGTTCCCTGACCTCCGGTAACAGTGAAGAAGAAAGCGAAGAAGTGTTTCAGGCGCTGGAAGAGGGTCGCCTGAAGCTGCTGTATATTGCGCCGGAGCGGTTGGCCAATCCGGGGACTTTGCGCATGCTGCGCAAGGTGAACACCCGTTTGATTGCGGTGGACGAGGCCCATTGCGTGAGCCAATGGGGCCATGATTTCCGCCCCGATTACCTGAGGATCGGTGATTTGCGTCGGGATCTGGATGTGCCGCTGGCAGCCTTTACCGCTACGGCAGATGCGGAAACCCGTGATGAAATCGTGCGCCGCCTGTTTGATGGGCAGCCGCCGGAAATCTTTCTGCGCGGGTTTGATCGCCCTAACCTGCACCTTGCCTTTTTGCCGAAAAACAGCCCCCGCCAACAGATTTTGCGGTTTGCGGCGGCGCGCAAAGGCCAGTCGGGGATCGTCTATTGTTCGTCGCGCAACAAAACCGAAACACTGGCGCAGGCTTTGCGTGCAGAGGGGCATCTGGCGATTTCCTATCATGCGGGCATGGATCGGGAGGATCGCAAGCTGGCCGAAACCCGTTTTCAGCGCGAGGACGGGTTGATAGTTTGCGCCACCATTGCCTTTGGCATGGGCATAGACAAGCCGGATATCCGCTGGGTGGCCCATGCGGATTTGCCCAAATCGGTGGAATCCTATTATCAGGAAATCGGTCGCGCGGGGCGTGACGGCGCACCGGCGGATACGCTGACGCTCTATGGATCCGATGATATTCGCCTGCAACGGGCCCGAATTGACGAAGGCCTAGCCCCGCCGGAACGCAAAGAGGCGGATCATGCGCGGCTGAATGCTTTGCTGGGATTGGCCGAGGCACGGCGTTGCCGGCGGCGGGTTTTGTTGCGTTACTTTGGTGATGATGTGGATCATTGCGATAATTGTGACCTGTGCGCCAATCCGCCGGAATTGTTTGACGGCACAACAGCTGTGCGCAAGGCTCTTTCGGCGATCCTGCGCACGGGGGAATATTTCGGGGCAGGGCATCTGATTGATATTCTACTGGGCAAGACCACGGAAAAAGTGATTTCGCGTGGCCATGACCGGCTGCCAACCTTTGGGGTGGGCAAGGAATATGATCAACGCCAATGGCAGGCGATTTTCCGGCAGATGATGGGCTATGATTTGATCCGCCCCGATATGGAACGCCACGGGGCCTTGCGGATGACACCGGCGGCGCGGCCGATTCTGAAGGGCGAGGAAACGATCGAGCTGCGCAAGGATACCATTGTCAAAGCAACGGCGGCGGGTAGCCGTCGCCGTGCCAGCGTCAAGGCATTGGTGTCCGAGGAGGACGAACCGCTGTTATCCGCACTCAAGGCCAAGCGCCGGGCCTTGGCGGATGCGCTGAACGCGCCGGCCTATGTGGTTTTTCCGGATAGCACCTTGATCGCCATGGTGGCGGAACGGCCCAAGAACCTGGACGAGTTTGCCAATCTGGCCGGCGTTGGGGCGGTAAAGCTCAAGCGCTATGGCAAGGATTTTCTGGAGGTCTTGAACGGGTCTTTCGAAACTGTGCATCCGCAGCGGCAAAAACTGGCGGGAAAACCTGCCGGAGCATTGTTTGACCGATTGCAGGAAGTGCAGTTGGCGTTGCAACGCGGTCCAGAGGGTCACGACAAGCTTTTAAGCTGTACAAACAGCACCTTGGCAAAGATTGCTGAACTAAAACCGGATACGGTTTCGGCGATGGAGCGGATACAGGGAATGGGACCGCTCAAGGCGGCGCGTTTCGGAGAGGCCTTTCTGGCTGTGTTGCATGAAGAATAGAACCTTGGCAATTCGGGGTCGCGTGCTATGTTTTGTGAAAATCAACCCGTGGGGATGGATATGCTCGCCGTAATTTCACCAGCCAAGAAACTGAATTTCGACCCTTTGCCCGATACTGTCGGCGAAAGTTTTCCCGAATTTCAACAGGATGCAAACCGGCTTGCAACGATTGCAAAAGGGTTAAGCGTTTCGGATTTGCGCAAGTTGATGAAAATCAGCGAAGACCTCGCGACCCTTAACCGCGATCGTTTTCAGGCCTTTGCTGAAAAATCGGATGCCCGCAATTCCAAACAGGCAATGTTTGCCTTTGCCGGTGATACCTATACCGGTCTGTCGGCCAGTGAATTCGAGGCGGATGATCTGGCCTATGCGCAGGATCATTTGCGTATTTTATCAGGGCTTTATGGTGTCCTAAGACCCTTGGACCGCATTCAACCCTATCGTCTTGAAATGGGTAGCCGCTTGGCAAATGATGCCGGTCCCACGCTCTATGCCTATTGGGGAAACCGGATTGGCAAAGCATTGGACGAGGCTTCTGGCGGGGCACCTGTGGTAAACCTTGCCTCGAATGAATATTTCAAGGCCGCCAATGCCAAAACCATGCGATCCCCGATTATCAATGTGGCCTTTAAGGAAGAGCGGGATGGCCTGCTGAAAATGATCGGTTTTTACGCGAAAAAGGCCCGTGGATCCATGGCAAGGTTTATCATTCAAAACCGCGTGGAAACCCTTGAAGGCCTTAAGGATTTCAATATTGACGGCTATGGTTTTAAGCCTGATTTATCGGCAGATGATTCCTTGGTTTTCACACGTAAATCCTAACCTTGAATAATGATCCGTGATCCGGGCTGCCAGTTGCTGATAATATACAACAGGTCATTGCGGCTAAAGGCGATGCAACCCTCTGTGGGATGACCGGGTTTGCGCCAGATATGCATAAAGATGGCGCTGCCTTTTCCTGGTATCGCATGGGGCCAATTGTAGGTCAGCACACCAAAGGCATCATAGAGCTGGTCGGCACGGCGTAGACGTTCATGGCTAAAGGGGTGGCGGTTACTGCGCAAAGCATGGTTATAGGCCGGATCTCGGGGATCATCGGACCAGATACCATTTAACGGAATGGCACGGGCAGGCGGGGTAATTTTCAAACGATCCGGACGATAGTGGATTTGAGCCAGCTTGAAAATGCCAACCGGTGTGATACCGTCTCCTTCGCCTTGTTTCATGGCAATACCGCCACGACCAATGGCACAGGGCAGTTTTTGGCCGCGAAACCGGGCACCGGCGCGGTTGATTACCAGATCGTTAAAACGCGGGGTCACAGAAAATGCCCGCTTTTCTTTGCCTTGGTGGCCAGATAGGCACTGTTATGTGGGTTTTCACCCACGGCCAAGGGTACCCGTTCAACAACCGTGATACCGGCCTGTTGCATCATTTCCACTTTGCGCGGATTGTTGGTCATCAGGCGCACCGCTTCAAACCCGAGCGCCCGCAGCATTTCCGCTCCCAGCATGAAATCGCGCTCGTCATCCTCGAATCCCAGTCGGTGATTTGCTTCAACCGTATCAAACCCCTGGTCCTGCAAGGAATAGGCGCGCATTTTATTGGCAAGCCCGATGCCGCGCCCTTCTTGGTTCATATAGAGCAGAACGCCGCTGCCTTGGGTTGCAATTTGTGCCATGGCGGCGCGCAGTTGCGGGCCGCAATCGCATTTCAGCGACCCGATCAGATCGCCGGTAAAACAGGCAGAATGCAGGCGCGACAATACCGGCTCCCCGCGTTTGGGGCGACCGATTTCAATGGCGTAATGTTCCTCTCCGCCATCCTTGCGACGAAAAACATGCACGCGGCTGTTTTCCTTGACCTCCAAGGGCACACGCGCACCGGAGATCAGCTCCATCGGGGAGCGGCTGTTGTTGATTTCCTGCAAAACCGCCAGGTCAATCCGGCTGAGCGCACCGCAATCGCGATCCACCGGCACCAGCACCATGGCCGGCAACAACCCGGCCTTCTTGCACAGCTGCAAGGCCGTGCGATGCACATCGGCGCTACCGTCGCGAATATAGGCAAAAGGGCCTTTCATCGGCATTTGCAAATCCAGTGATGGATCGGCCATGGCATGCAGCCAGTTCACATCATCCTGAACCGTCATACGCACCAGATCCCCGTCATAGGCCGGTGCCGCCAGTGTTTGCGCACGCCGGTTGGTCAGGGCCAGTTGTACATCCCCGCAAGCACGCAATTCTGCCAAGCGGCCGGCGGTCAGCGTTTCCACCGCCGCCGCCAGCCAATCCTGCGCGCCATCACGGATCACCACCGGCAATCCCATCCGCAAATCCCCGCGCATGCGGGCGATCTGTTCATCTGTGTTCAGCGAAAATGCCATATTTGGGCCTATCCTTGTAACATACCCCGTGGTCTGTCCCCGTTTATGAAACATTTCAACGAAAATCGACACGAGGTTGTGAGGCACATTGCCGAAAGCCGCGATAAGGCACAAGTATACAATCAACAGTTTAAGGAGCACCGGCCCATGGGCAATGTTAAGAAAATCCTGATGGTAGACGATGACGAGGACCTGCGCGAGGCATTGGCCGATCAGTTGGTCC
>JALWOO010000849.1 GCA_027083485.1 Amylibacter sp.
GCCAAGGCCCGCGCCGCTTGGGTGGGCACCGGACAGGCGACCGATGAAACCATCTGGTTCGATCTGGCCGAAGAACACGGCGCAACAGAATTTCTGGGCTATGACACGGAAATCGCCGAGGGCCAGATTCTGGCGGTGGTGCAGGATGGCGCGCTGGTGGATCAGGCCAGCGGGGATATTCAGGTGGTGCTGAACCAGACGCCGTTTTACGCGGAATCTGGCGGGCAGGTCGGCGACAGCGGCGTGCTGAAAACCGAAAACGGCGAAATGCGCATTGATGACGTCAAGAAAACCGCCGGTGTGTTCGTTCACACGGGGCAGGTGGTCCGCGGGGAAATCCGCAAGGGCGACGCGGCAGAACTGGTGGTGGATCACGACCGGCGCAGCGACATTCGCGCCAACCACTCGGCCACACACCTTCTGCACGAAGCCCTGCGCCAGCATCTGGGCGATCACGTGGCGCAGCGCGGCTCTCTGAATGCGGACGACCGTTTGCGGTTCGATTTCTCCCATACCAAAGCCATGAGCGACAGCGAACTGGCCGCCGTGGAAACCGAAGTGAACAGCTATATCCGCCAGAATACGCCGGTAGAAACCCGGATCATGACCCCGGACGAGGCCCGCGATCTGGGCGCGCAGGCGTTGTTTGGCGAAAAATACGGCGACGAGGTGCGCGTGGTGTCCATGGGCACACAGGCCGGAAGCGGCAAGGGCACGGACGGGGAAACCTATTCGCTGGAGCTGTGCGGTGGCACCCATGTGGCACGCACCGGCGACATCGGCCTGTTTGCGCTGGTCAGCGAAAGCGCGTCTTCTTCGGGCGTGCGCCGCATCGAGGCGCTCACTGGACAGGCGGCTTTCGACCATCTGGCGGCGCAACAAAACTTGCTGGGGCAGGCAGCGGGCGTGCTGAAAGCGCGGGCCGAGGAGGTGCCGGAACGGGTCAAGGCGTTGCTCGATGAACGCAAGTCCCTGAACAATGAAATTGCCGATCTGCGCCGCAAACTGGCCATGGGTGGCAGCTCGGGCGGGGCGGATGCCGAACAGGTTAACGGTGTTGCGTTCTTTGCGCAGGTTTTGCAGGATGTGCCGGGCAAGGACCTGCGCGGGCTGATTGATGAACACAAAAAACGGCTCGGTTCCGGCGCGGTGGTGCTGATTTCCGGTGCCGGTGGCAAGGCCGCCGTGGCCGCCGGGGTGACCGATGATCTGACCGGCAAAATCTCGGCGGTGGATCTGGTCCGTGCGGCGGCAGCGGCGCTTGGCGGCAAGGGCGGCGGGGGTCGCCCCGACATGGCGCAGGCCGGTGGCCCGAATATTGATAACGCTAAGGCCGCGATTGCGGCGGCAAAACAGGTTTTGGAGGCCTGAAATGACAGTTTACACAATGGCGCATATTGATGTGCGCGACGACGAAATGTACGCGAAATACGCAGCCCTTGCCGGCCCGGCTGTGGCCAAATTCGGCGGCGAATTTCTGGCTCGTGGCGGTGAAACCGTGGTGATGGAGGGCACGGCCCGTTCGCGCAATGTGATCATCAAATGGCCGGACATGGACACGGCCAAAGCATTTTACAATTCGCCGGAGTATCAAGAGGCGCTGAAATACGGCCTGCCGGCGGCGGATCGTGAATATCTGTTCGTGGAGGGCGCGTAATGGCCGCCTATATCATTGCGCATGTGGTGGTGGACAATCCGGAAGGCTACGCCGAATACGCCAGCCAGACAGCCGCCATCGCCGAGAGTTTCGGCGGGCGTTTTCTGGCCAAGGGCGGGCCTTGTGAATGGATCGAGGGCCAAGGGTCCGATCGCAATGTGATTATCGAATTTGCCGATGTGGCGGCAGCCAAAAAATTCTATAATTCGGATGCTTATCAGGCAATTTTGCCAATTGCGCAGGCGCATTCGACTCGTGAAATGGTAATCGTCGAAGGGGTCTAACGGCTATTTAGGCGGCAACGCCCCGACAAATTCAAGCGCCATGTTCAGCACCCGGGCATGGCGCTTTTCGTCGGCCAGCAATTCATCGCTCACATCCAGCATACCGCCCATTTTCTTGCTGTTGAAAGCCTTGGGCGAAACACCCTCAACGGCCAGCGCGGCGGCTTCATTGGCTTTGCCCACGCGGAACATTGCCCCGTTTTTATGGGCGCAGCACAGCATGTTGCCGTTCAGCATGAAACACAGCCCGCCAAACATCTTTTTCTCGGCGATGCCATCGGTGTTTGCCAGCGCATCGCGCATCATCTGCGCGCATCCTTCGTCGTAAGCCATGTTTTTCCCCTGTTGTTTTCCGGTTCCCTAGCATAAAATATCACCAACAGCCTAGAAAAATGCCCGTTAGGGGTTATCTGCTGTCAAAAGATGACACTAGGAGAAAAACATGAGCAAAGCTCTGAAATGCACCTGTCTGGATTGCGGCACAATTGGCCGGTTTCCGGCGGATAAAATAGATGCCAAACCGAAATGCGGTAAATGCGGCAGCTGGTTGATTACCGGCAAGGTGTGGGAAATTGATCTGGAAACCCTGAACAAGGCGGCGCGCACCGATGATGTGCCGCTGGTTGTGGATTTCTGGGCACCTTGGTGCGGTCCTTGCCGGATGATGGCCCCGCAATTCACCATGGCCGCCAAGGATATGGCCCCGCATGTGCGGTTTGCCAAGATCAACACCGAAGAATATCCCAATGCCTCGCAGCGGTATAATATTCGCGGGATTCCGACCATGGCGCTGTTCAAGGGCGGCAAAGAAAAAGCGCGCCAGTCCGGTGCCATGCAAAGCCCGCAGATTAAGGCCTGGGTGAGCGAGAAAGCTTGATAAATATCAAGGCATAAATAATTTCGTTCCGCCAAGTATTGAAACAGGGCGGGGCGAAATACTTTACGAACAGGACCAAAAAAATGAAACTGGCCTTTATATCCTCTACCAAACGGGGCGAAATTGACCGTTTGGTCTCTTTGACCGCTGCCCGGCTCGAGGCCGATCAGAAACGGCTGAACGGGGTGGTGAAGGTGCTGGAGGATAATCCTGATCTGGCCCATGATTGCGATATGGATTTGCGGGTGTTGCCGGATGGTCCGAAAATCCGGATCACGCAGTCCTTGGGCACAGGATCAAATGCATGCCGGTTGAATCCGGCCGCGATTCAGGAAGCTGTTGCAGAGGTCGAACGCCTGAGCAGCGCGGATGCGGATATGTTTTTGCTCAACAAATTCGGCCCCCAAGAGGGCGATGGCCACGGGTTTCGCGACACGATTGCGGCGGCGCTTGAAAACGGGGTGCCGGTGTTGTTGGGCGTTGGCACCACCATGCGCGATGCTTTTGACGAATTTGCGCAAGGTCTGGCCGAAGAACTCCCCGAAGACCTTGATAAAATCTATGACTGGTGCTGTGAGGCAATGGCGCAGAGAACTGCCTGACGCAGCCGTTTGAAATATTTTAATTTGAAACGCTTTAATAGGTCCGGATCAATCCAACCAGCTTTCCTTGCACCTTGACCTGATCGTCGCGGTAGACCCGTGTTTCATAGGCCGGATTGGCCGCTTCGAGCGCGATGGCGGAGCCGCGTTTGCGCAGGCGTTTCAGCGTGGCCTCATGCCCTTCGACAAGGGCAACCACAATATCCCCGTTATCCGCATCGGTCTGTTCATGGATAATCACCACATCGCCGTCGTTAATGCCGGCCTCGATCATGGAATCGCCCTTGACCTCGAGCGCGTAGTGGCGACCGGAATTATGCAGCATGTCGCCCGGGACGGTGACGTTATGGGTGGCGTGCTGAATGGCCTCGATCGGGGTGCCGGCAGCAATCCGCCCCATAATTGGAAGGGTTTCAGAGGCAACCGAAGAAATCGCCATGGCTGCGCGGGGCGGTGTGGTGGCACTGCCTTCGATCACACGCGGGGAAAAGCCTGTGCCGCCGGATTCAATGGAATCAGGCAGGCGGATAATTTCCAAGGCCCGCGCCCGATGGGCCAGACGGCGGATAAATCCCCGTTCCTCCAGTGCGGTAATCAGCCGGTGAATGCCGGATTTGGACCGTAAATTCAGGGCATCTTTCATTTCATCAAAAGACGGGGGAATGCCATCCCTCTTCATCCGGTTGTGGATGAATTCGAGCAAATCGAGCTGTTTGCGAGTAAGCATAATGACCCCTGACCCTGAATGTATTGCATGTGTTCCTTCATGTTCTACAGGTGTTCACCATTTGTGTCAATTATTTTTTCGGCGCCCAAATGAAATGAAACCGGCGAAAACTGAAACATTCGCTCGCTTTGCATCAATGGGGCGTGATGGGGGTGGTTTTTGGCTTTGCGCGGGTATCTGTTGGGGCTAGGCAATTCCAAAGGATACTGCACATGAATGATACGGCCAAGACACCGGATACCGGTTTTCGTAAAATGATCCCTTTGGGGATTATCGCATTGGTGGCGGGGGGCGGCGCATTTTTCCTGCGCGATTTTCTGAGCTTTGAAACCCTGCGGGACAACCGCGAAATGCTGATTGCCTGGCGGGATTCAAATTATCTGCTGGCCGGACTGGTTTTTACCGGTGTCTATATTCTGGTGGTCACGTTTTCCCTGCCCGGGGCGGCGGTGATGACCCTGACGGGGGGCTTTTTGTTCGGGGTTTTTCCCGGGGCCTTGTTTTCCGTTGTCGGCGCAACTATCGGGGCGATCCTGATTTTCACGGCGGCGAAAACCGGTCTCGGGGATATGCTGCACGCCAAAATGCAGGCACAGGGCGGCGGCGTGATGGAGCGTATGGAAAAGGGGCTGCATGAAAATGAAATCAGCTATCTGATGCTGATGCGGCTGGTGCCGGCGATCCCGTTTTTTGTGGCCAATCTCGCGCCGGCCTTTCTGGGAGTAAAGGGGCGTAATTTTGCCCTGACCACGTTTTTCGGCATCATGCCGGGGTCTATTGTTTACACATCTGTCGGGGCGGGGCTTGGCGATGTGTTTGCTGCGGGCAAGACGCCGGATCTGGGCATTATTTTTCAGCCGAATATTCTGGGGCCGATTTTGGGGCTATGTGCCTTGGCAGCACTGCCCATCGTGATCAAGTCCTTTCGGAAAAAGAAAGAAACAAGCCAATGACCCAACGGATCGAAACAGATTTATGCATTATCGGGGCCGGTTCCGGTGGCCTGTCAGTGGCGGCGGGGGCCGTGCAGATGGGGGCGGACGTGGTGCTGCTTGAGGGCCATAAAATGGGCGGGGATTGCCTGAATTATGGCTGTGTGCCCTCCAAGGCGCTGCTGGCGGCGGGCAAGCATGCCCATGCCATGACCACAGGGGCGCGGTTCGGCATTACGCCGGTTACGCCGCAGGTGGATTACGCGGCCGCCAAGGATCACGTGGCGCAGGTGATTGCGGGGATTGAACCCCATGACAGCGTGGAGCGGTTCGAGCAGCTGGGCGTCAAGGTGATTTCCGAATACGGCAGTTTTATTTCCCCGCGCGAGGTTCAGGCCGGAAACACGGTCATTCGCGCCCGCCGCTTTGTAATTGCTACAGGTTCCAGCCCGTTTGTGCCGCCGATTCCGGGGCTGGAGACGGTGCGCTATTACACCAACGAAGACCTGTTTGAACTGCGCGAACAACCGGCCCGTCTGATCGTGATTGGCGGCGGACCGATCGGCATGGAAATGGCGCAAGCCCATGCGCGGCTGGGCAGCAAGGTTACGGTGCTGGAAGGCATGAAAGCCCTTGGCAAGGATGATCCGGAAATGGCGGCAATTGCTCTTGAGCGGTTGCGCGCCGAAGGCATCGGGATTGTCGAGGGCGCGCTGGCTTCGCGGATTTCCGCCCTTGGCGATGGTGTGCGGGTGGAAACCAAGGATGGCACCGTATTTGAAGGGTCGCATTTGTTGATGGCGGTGGGGCGCAAGCCCAATCTGGACCGGCTCAACCTGCATGTGGCGGGGGTCGAAACTGATCGCGCCGGCATCCCTGTGGATGCCCAGATGAAAACCAGCAACAAACGCGTTTATGCCATTGGCGATGTGGCGGGGGGGCTGCAATTTACCCATATGGCAGGGTATCATGCGGGGGTGATTATCAAATCCGCCCTGTTCGGCCTGCCTTCCAAAGCCGGCACGGCGCATATTCCCCGGGTCACCTACATGGATCCGGAAATCGCGCAGGTGGGGCTGACCGAGGCACAGGCGCGCGAGGCCCATGGAGAGCGGCTGGAAGTGTTGCGGTTTGATTACGCGGAAAACGACCGCGCGCGGGCGGAACGGATCACCCATGGCCTAATCAAGGTGATGGTGGTCAAAGGACGCCCTGTCGGGGCATCGATTGTGGGCGCACAGGCGGGCGAGTTGATCCAGATCTGGGCGCTGGTGATTGCCAATGGCCTGAAAATCGGTGCGGTGGCGGCGATGGTCTCGCCTTATCCGACGCTGGGGGAAATCAATAAACGCGCGGCGGGGCAGTATTACACGCCGCGCTTGTTCGAAAATCCGATGCTCAAAAGGATCGTGCGGCTGGTACAGCGTTTCGGGCGCTGATTGCTGAGCTTGCTCCTTTGGGCAACAACCACTAGATTATAGGAAATTTAGGGGAAACGCCGTGCTTAACTCGCTCACCGGACGCTTTTTGCTGCTGACGATTATTTTCGTCATGTTGGCCGAAGTGCTGATCTTTGTGCCGTCGGTGGCGCGTTTTCGGGTGGATTACCTGCAAGAACGTCTTGAACGCTCGCAGATTGCTTCGTTGGCGTTGCTGGCGACCCCGAATGATATGGTGTCTCCGGAGCTGGAGGCCGAATTACTCGATAATGCGGGGGTGCTGAATATCGTTTTGCGGCGCGATGAAATGCGCGAGCTGATCCTGTCGCAACCGATGCCGGCGATGGTGGACCGCAATTATGATTTGCGCAAGGCCGGGCCTGTGCAGCTGATGAAGGATGCCTTTGCGACCATGATGGGGGACGGGAACCGGGTGATCCGGGTGATCGGGGCACCGGTCAAGGGAGCCGGTCTGTTGATCGAAATCGCCCTTTATGAAAAACCCCTGCGCGAGGCGATCATAAATTACGGGCTGCGCATTCTGTCCCTGTCTGCCGTGATTTCTGTGCTGACGGCGGCATTGCTCTTTTTTGCCGTGCGTCAGTTTGTGGTCTGTCCGATTGAACGGCTGGTGCATGATATCAAAGCCTATGAAGAGGCCCCCGAGGATGGCCGCCTGATTGTGAAGCCCAAGGCCGGTGTGACCGAATTGCATGAGGCCGAAACCGCGCTGCAATCCATGCAAACCCAGCTGACCCAATCCCTGCGCCAGAAGGAACGGCTGGCGGCGCTGGGATCTGCGGTTTCCAAGATCAGCCACGATCTGCGCAATATCCTGACCACGGCGCAACTGCTGGCCGACCGGATGGAGGCCAGCGATGACCCCCGCGTCAAGAAAAGCGCGCCCAAGCTGGTGAATTCCATCTCCCGCGCGGTGAACCTGTGCGAGAGCACGCTTGGCTATGGCAAGGTCGGGGAAACCGTGCCGATGATTACGCGTTTTTCCATGAAACACTTGTTGAACGACATCGTCGAAAGCGAACTGCTGGCGGTCGGGGATGCGCCGGTGTCGATTACCTCTCAGGTCGAAGGTGACGTGATGATGGAGGCGGACAAGGAGCAGATTTATCGCGTGGTGTCCAACATTGTGCGCAATGCCCGACAAGTACTGGAAACCCGCCCTGAAGGGGGGCAGATTTTCCTGACGGGCCACGAGAAACCGGCCGGTTGGGAAATCATTGTGCGCGACAACGGGCCGGGTCTGCCCAAACAGGCGCGCGACAACCTGTTTGAGGCCTTCAAAGGCTCTGTGCGCAAAGGCGGCTCCGGTCTGGGGCTGGCGATTGCGGCGGAGTTGGTGCGGGGCCATGGCGGCAAGCTGGATGTGCTGGAAACCGGCGATCAGGGCACTGCATTCCGGGTCTGGTTGCCTCGGCAGAAATAGGGCAGGATGGCTTTGGCCTTATTTGGCAAGGGCAGGGTTGTAGATCGGATCGAATTGCCAAACGGTTTTTGCGTCCGGATCAACCCGCACCTTTACGGCGTGCATTTTCTTGGCCCCAAAGACCTCTAGCGCGGTTATGTTTTTTGCGCGCTCCCCAAACGGTTGCCAGATGCGGAATCTGTGGGTGTCGCCATAGATCAGCAAAACCGGCCCGCCATAAGCGGCTGCCTCATTCAGCAGGTTTTTGGCAAAAGCCTTGTGGCCGGAACGCTTTTTCAGGGGTTTCGTGGGAAACCCATTGGCAAAAATATCGGCCTGAAAGGACACCGCCACGGCCTTTGTTCCGCGCGCTTTGGCTTTGGCGAAACTATCGCGAAGCCACGCAATATCGGCTTTATTGCGGCGTTTGAATTCCGCCATGGCCGTGGCCGAGTGCGGATTTCGGTTGTTTCGCGAGCCAACCACATGCAGCTGAACAAACATCACCTGATTTTTCATAAAACGGGTGTTTTCCACAAATTCCCCGAACTGTTTGCCCATCGCGATTGCCTGACTTTCAAGCGAAAGCGGATGCTGGCCCAGACTGCGGGCCGGATTGGCAAAATAGGTTTTGCGGATATAGGCCAGCCTTTCCAGCGGATCAAACCCGCCAGCCCGTTTGCGGTGGCAATCGGTCCATTCGTTATCACCGGGCGTATAAATGGCGGCTGATGCAAAGCGGTTGAAAAACCGGCGTTGGCTATCCAGTGTAGCATTATCACAGGAACTTTGGCCGGATTTTGTATCGCCAATGTGGATCACAAAGGCCGGATACTGCCGGTTTATCGCCTGAATAAGCGCCAGATATCGTGGATAGGCCTTTTTCGGTTTGCCATAGGGCGCATCGCCAAGGGCCACAAATTCAAACGGTTTCGCCTGTGCGCTGCCGGTCAACATACAAAGACATGACAGGGTGAAAAGGAGTGTTCGAAACATTTTGGCCCTCGGGTAAAATCTAGGTGTAGGATTAATTGGTCCTGACCCTAAGCCAGCGTCACATCGACCTCGATATCCGCAGCAAGCTTGTGCTTGAGGCTATCGGACAAGGGCAGGGCGATCAACCGTTCCGCATCCTTTGGCGCACTCGCCCCCCAGACGCGGATTTCAAAGCCCTTGGCCAGCAACACATCCCCCAGCAGGAATTGGTGTTCCACACGAAAAGACTTGGTGCCGATTTTGGCAATCCGGCTTTGCAGCGTGACAATATCGCGAAAACGGGCCGGACTGGTGAAGTCCATGCCTGAACTGACCAGCGGAAACCCCCGCGAGGTCGGGTTTTCTTCGGTGGGCAGCATGTCGATACCGGCGGCCTCGAGCAGGCGGTGTGCGCCCTGATCCATCCAGATATAGTAATTGGGGTTGAAAATAATCCCCGCCGGATCGCAATGGGCCCATTCCACGCGCAAACGCTGTATGGCTGTGAACATGTTGTGTTTCCTCGGGTTAGGATAGTTCGCCAAAACTGGAGGGCTCCAGCGGCACGGCGGTGGTGTATTTGATTTCTTCCATGGCAAAGCTGGAAGTGACGTTTTCCAGATCCGCAATTTGCACCAGCCGCTTGTAGAAATGATCATAGGCGGCAATATCGCTGACGGCGACGCGGATAAAATAGTCCCATTCGCCGCTCAGCCGGTAAAACTCCATCACTTCGGGGAATTCGGATACAGCCTTGCCAAATTCCGCCAACCACTCCGCGTTGTGTTTGCTGGTTTTCAGATAGACAAAAACCGTCAGGGCCTGCCCGACCTTGGCCGGATCCACAAGTGCGACACGGCGTTGAATGACGCCGCTGTCTTCCATTTTCTGAATGCGCCGCCAACAGGGCGTTTTGGACAGATGCACCTTGGCGGCCAGATCGGCAAGCGCAATGGTCGCGTCCTCTTGCAAAAGCGTCAGAATTTTCCGGTCGATGGCATCCATGCGCGGCATCCGTCCTGTGCGAGTCCAGGCAACTTATGCGCTGGGGCAACCGACAAGGTCAAGCAAAAGACCGCTTGCAGCTGCTAAATATCGCAGCTTGCTTGCGCCCCGACCATAGCGTCTTGCGGGGTCAGAAACCAGCGCAGATCACCGCTTTTCGTGGCGGG
>JALWOO010000850.1 GCA_027083485.1 Amylibacter sp.
CCGCAGCTGTGTCCAACGGTGTATTCCGGCCTAAATCAAGGAGCCTCTCCGATGACCAACCGCAAACTCAATGTCATTTTTATATGCACCGGAAATTCGGCGCGTTCGATATTGGCAGAAGCCATCCTGCGAGATGAAGCGGGGGACCGGTTCAATACCTATTCTGCCGGAACGCGGCCAGCCGGTGAACCCAACCCCTTTGCGCTAGCGCTGTTAAAGGAAAAGGGTCACGAAATAGCGGGGTTGCGCTCGAAAAATCTGGATGAATTTCAAAAGGAGGGCGCGCCGAAGATGGATTTCATCTTTACGGTTTGCGATTCTGCCGCCAATGAAGAATGCCCGCTCTGGCCCGGGCACCCGGTTTCCGGCCATTGGGGCATTCCGGATCCGGCGGCGGTGGTGGGCAGTGACACGGACAAACGCCGTGCTTTTGAAACCGCCTATACCCGCATGCAGGCACGCATCCGCGCCTTTCTTGCCCTTGATCCGCAGGAGATGGACAAGGGTGCCTTACAAAAACATATCGACGAAATCGGCGCTCTGGCGCATACGGAATAGGATAATATCATGGGACTTTTCGAACGCTACCTGAGCCTCTGGGTCGCGGCGGCCATTGCCGCAGGGGTTGCCCTTGGGGTCGCCATGCCCGGGCTGTTTGCAGCCATCGCCGCGCTGGAATATGCCAGCGTCAACCTTGTGGTGGCGGTGTTCATCTGGGTTATGATTTATCCGATGATGGTGGGCGTTGATTTTGCCAGCATCAAGGATGTGGGCAAGCAGCCCAAGGGGCTGGTGATCACGCTGGTGGTCAACTGGCTGATCAAACCCTTCACCATGGCCGCGCTTGGCTGGCTTTTCTTTATGGTGATCTTCAAAGGTCTGGTCCCGCCCGACTCCGCACGGGAATACATAGCCGGCATGATCCTGCTTGGCGTGGCCCCCTGCACGGCGATGGTGTTTGTCTGGAGCCAGCTGGTAAAGGGCGATGCCAATTACACGCTGGTGCAGGTCTCGATCAACGATTTGATCATGGTCTTTGCCTTCGCCCCGATCACCGCGTTCCTACTGGGGTTAAGCGATATTGTGGTGCCGTGGAACACGCTGATCCTGTCGGTTGTGCTTTATGTTCTGGTGCCCTTGACTGCCGGATATGTCACCCGCCGCCGCCTTGAGGCCACTCGTGCAGATCATGCGGTAGATGATTTTACCGCACGATTGAAACCGTTTTCAGTGGTCGGCCTTTTGGCGATGGTGGTGCTGTTGTTCGGGTTTCAGGCGCAAACCATTCTGGATGCCCCTTTGGTCATTGCCTTGATTGCGGTGCCGCTGATGATCCAGAGCTACGGCATTTTTGCCATTGCCTTTGGATGGGGTTATGTGTGGAAAGTGCCGTTCAACATCTCAGCGCCGGCCGCCTTGATCGGCACCTCGAATTTTTTCGAACTGGCCGTTGCCGTGGCTATCAGCCTGTTCGGCCTAAACTCCGGAGCCGCTTTGGCTACGGTCGTGGGCGTGTTGGTCGAAGTGCCGGTTATGCTGTCGCTGGTGGCCTTTGCCAATCGCAAGCGCGAACGGTTTTCTGAATTCTGAGCATTGGTTCATGATTTGAAGCTTATGAGCTTGTCGCTGCCAGCTTAAGGGAAGCAAAGGCAGCGGCAAGATGGGAAAATATACAGTTTCGACTTATTCCCATTCCATCTGCTCAAAGGTCTGCTGGGCGTTTTTGCCTTCCCAAACTTCGGAATTCCGCAAATAGTCAAAGGCGGATTGGTCGATTTTTGTGGAGGCATAAATATCGCCGCCCGCGTCTATCAACGCGCCAATTTTGGTGCGCAGGTTCACGAGGTAATCATAGGTGTCATGGGTGGCTATAGACAGCGGCCCCGCGTGCCCATGGCCCGGGATCACCCATTGCGGCGCATAGGCGGCCATGGCCTCGAAGCTGGCGATCCAGTCTTTGACAATCGAATGGGGCTGCACGCCCAGCATCCGTTCGGTGAACACAATATCCCCCGCAAATACCACTTGCGCTTTGGGCAGCCATACAAAGCTGTCCCCTGCTGTGTGCGCCGCGCCGGGGTGGATGACCTGCATTTCAACCCCGCCAAGGGTCAGGTTGTAATCGCTGTCAAACACGGTATCGGCATAGATTGCTTCGGTGCCATCGGCGGCGTCTTTCAGGAAAAAGTCAAGCCGCTGCATCTGTTCGTCAAAACGCGCGTGCTGGTCGGCCAGCGCGTCTGCCGAAGTGATAATCTGCACCCCCTGCGCCTGCCAATAGCCATTGCCAAACCAGCGATGATCCTGCCCGCCGGTATTGATCAGCACCTTCACGGGCTGGTCGGTGATGGTATCAATTGCGGCATCAATATCCGCCGCGCCCTTCCACGAGGCCCCCGCATCGATCAGCACCACACCCGCTGGCGTGACCACCACGCCAAACGTTGCGTTATTGCCGAAGTTTTCGGGGCTGCGCTGGCCAAGTGGGCCAACCAGCGCATAGGTATTGTCAGTTACGGGC
>JALWOO010000851.1 GCA_027083485.1 Amylibacter sp.
CCGGTGTGCTGGACTAGATGGGCATTGATGGCGAGGACGTGAATGTTCTGGAGGCCGCCGCCATCCGTCAGGGGATCAAGGATTTCTCGGACTGGCCCACCATTCCGCAGCTCTATATCAAAGGCGAATTTGTTGGCGGTTGTGACATCGTCACCGAAATGACCCTGTCCGGCGAGCTGGACAAAGAGCTGGAAAAAGCAGGGGTTTCTTTCAACAAGGAAGCCGCCGACAAAATTCGTGAAGCCAACGGCTAATCGTTTTGCACACAGTCCGGATCCGGACACTTTGATAAAAACGTCCCGAAAGAGCCTTCTTTCGGGACGTTTTTTTATTCCTCGGGCTGCATCAATTCCACTTCCTCGCCATTTTCCACCGCCGTATAAAAACAGCTGCGCCGGTTTGTGTGGCAGGCCGGCCCGACCTGATCCACCGTCACCAGCAGGCAATCCCGGTCACAATCCACCGCCAGCGACACCAGCTTTTGCGTATGGCCGGAACTCTCTCCCTTGATCCAGAACGCCTGACGCGAGCGCGACCAATAGGTGACCTTGCCGGTTTGCAGCGTGCGGGTCACGGCCTCGGCGTTCATCCAGGCCATCATCAACACTTCGCCAGTGCCGACCTGCTGGGCAATCGCCGGAATCAATCCGGCCTCGTTGAATGTCAGCGTCGTGACATCAAATTTTACTGTATCCATCGCCAAACCCTTTCCTTCCGGCTTTATCGCGCCTAATTAAGCTTTAACAGCCGCTGTTGAAAGCTTGAAACCATGAATCAGCCCTCTGACCTGATGAAACTCTATTCTACCCGTATTCTGGCGCTGGCCGCCGAAATCCCGCATACGGGCCGGCTTGTTGCGCCGGACGCCAGCCTGCGCAAGCGTGCGCCCTTGTGCGGCTCCACGGTGACGGTGGATATTTGCGTAGAGGACGGCAAAATTACGCAATACGCTCAGGATGTTAAGGCCTGTGCGCTTGGGCAGGCCTCGGCCTCGATCTTTGGGGAAAAGGTGATTGGCCTGACCCTTGAACAGATTCAAACCGGCCGCGATGCCCTGTTGAACATGTTGAAAAACAACGGTCCCGTGCCAAGCGCCCCGTTTGAGGCTCTGGAAGTCCTGCAACCGGCAGCGGATTTCAAAAACCGGCATGCGTCGATTCTGCTGGCATGGGATGCCACTGTAGAAGCCATGCAAAGCCTGTAATTGTGGCCTTTGACGGGCAGCAATGGGCCATTATATCGGGTTTTAAATAAAATTTACCCAATAACCGCCTGACAAATAACGATATTTACCGGATACTGGGCTTGCCCCATTTGGGGGGTGGAAACAAATGCCCTGTCCAAAAACTTCCCTATTCCGGCATTTTTTCCGCCCTGATCCCTGCCTAGGTTAAGACCATAAACAAAGGAGCGAGCAAATGACAAATCGTTGGATGAAATGGGTTCTTGAAGAAGCTGCCAAAGTGGCCCAAAAAAACCAGAAGAAATAAACACAGCACATTGGCACCCGTTCGCGGGTGCCAGCGCCCTTTCGGGCCTAATCGTCTTCGGCGCGTTCTTCCAAAACCGAAAATGGCACGCCGGGCAGGTCTTTGGCCCCGCGGATCACCAGCGATGTTTTCACACTCGCCACATTTTCCGCCGCCGTCAGATCATGGGTCAGAAATGTCTGGAAGGTGGTCAAATCCGGCGACACGCATTTCAGGATGAAATCAATCTCGCCATTCAGCATATGACATTCGCGCACCAGCGGCCAGCTGCGGCATTGTTCTTCGAACAGGGACAAATCCGATTCGGCCTGTGAATACAGCCCGACCATGGCAAACACCTGCACTTCGAACCCCAACACGCGGGCATCCACATCGGCGTGATAGCCTTTGATGAAACCGTTTTCCTCGAGCGTGCGCACGCGGCGCAAGCAGGGGGGCGCGGAAATGCCGACGCGTTTGGCCAGTTCAACATTGGTCATGCGCCCGTCATCCTGCAATTCCGCCAGAATTTTTCGGTCAATAGGGTCGAGCTTGATTGTCGGCATGGAGGATTCCTTGTTGAAGCGACAAATTACGCAAAATCAGCCGACAACGCAATAATATTTCACACAAGCGGTGAAATTGAATATCAACGCCACCTTTTCCTAACCCCCGCAGCACTCTATATAGGACAAAACGCAATTTATCAGAGAGAACCCCATGTCAGAAACCCGCCACACCCGCCTGTTGATCATTGGCTCCGGCCCTGCCGGTTATACCGCCGGCGTATATGGTGCCCGCGCCATGCTGGAGCCGATTCTGGTACAGGGCATGGAGCCGGGTGGCCAGTTGACCACCACCACCGAGGTTGAAAACTACCCCGGCTTTACCGAAATTCAAGGCCCCGAACTGATGGTCAATATGGAAGCCCACGCCCGCGCCATGGGCACCGAGATCATCAGCGACATCATCACCGATCTGGACCTGTCCAAGCGCCCGTTCACCGCCACAGGCGACAGCGGCACCGTCTACACCGCCGATGCGGTTATTCTGGCCACCGGCGCACGGGCGCGCTGGCTTGGCCTCGAGAGCGAAGAGGCCTTCAAGGGCTTTGGCGTGTCCGCCTGCGCCACCTGTGACGGGTTCTTTTATCGCGGTCAGGAAATCGTGGTCATCGGCGGCGGCAATACAGCCGTAGAAGAAGCCCTGTTTTTGACCAACTTTGCCTCCAAGGTGACGCTGATCCACCGGCGCGACACCCTGCGTGCGGAAAAAATCCTGATCAACCGGTTGATGAAAAACGATAAAATCGTGCCATTGTGGGATCATGTACTGGAAGAGGTGCTTGGCGATGACAACCCCAAGGGCGTTACCGGTGTACGGGTGAAAAACGTCAAAACCGGTGAAGAGAGCGAAATCCCCTGTACCGGCGTGTTTGTGGCCATTGGCCATGCACCGGCAAACGAACTGGTGATTGATACGCTTGAAACCCATATGGGCGGTTATGTGGTCACCAAACCGGACAGCACCGAAACCTCGATCCCCGGTGTTTTTGCGGCGGGTGATCTGATCGACCATAAATTCCGTCAGGCAGTCACCTCTGCCGGTATGGGCTGTATGGCGGCGCTGGAAGCCGAGCATTTTCTGGCGGCGCAGGACGACGCGTAACCCGTCGCGAACAAGCCGCCAAAAACAGGCGGCTTGTTCGCAGTTTCAGGCATATTTCACGAAAATAGACCAAAAAATCACTGTTTCGGCGTATTTGTGACGCTTTGTTAGAGCTTGTGAACAATACCCTTGTAATACCGAAATCACAGTGTATGACCCGAATAATTGAAAATAACGTCAAAATTCCCAAACGGGAACAATAAAAAGAGGCGCAAATGTACCAGTCGAATCTGGCTCCGATTACCGAGCTTTACGTATCCTATGACAGCGCAGCCAAACTAAAGCTCGAGGCCGCGGAATTGCCGTCCTGGGATTTGACCGCAAGACAGGTTTGCGATCTGGAACTGCTGATGAACGGCGGGTTTAGCCCGCTTAAGGGTTTTTTAACTCAGGAAGACTATGACTCCGTTGTCAATAATATGCATCTGGCGGACGGATCCTTGTGGCCAATGCCGATCACACTGGATGTGTCCGAAGAATTTGCCAAGGAAGTCGGCGTAGGCAACGACATTGCCCTGCGCGATCCGGAAGGCGTGATTTTGGCAATCATGTCGGTGACCGACAACTGGACCCCGAACAAGGCGCTCGAGGCGGAAAAAGTATTCGGTGCCGATGACGAAGCCCATCCGGCTGTGAATTATCTGCACAACACCGCCGGTCCGGTTTACCTTGGCGGCCCGATCACCGGCATTCAACAGCCGGTACATTACGATTTCAAGGCGCGCCGTGACACGCCCAATGAATTGCGCGCCTATTTCCGCAAAATGGGCTGGCGCAAAGTGGTGGCCTTTCAAACCCGCAACCCGCTGCACCGCGCGCATCAGGAACTGACCTTTCGCGCCGCCAAGGACGCGCAGGCCAACCTGTTGATCCATCCGGTTGTCGGCCTGACCAAACCCGGCGACATCGACCATTTCACCCGCGTGCGCTGCTATGAGGCGGTGCTGGATCAATACCCGTCCTCTACCACCACCATGTCCTTGCTGAACCTTGCCATGCGCATGGCCGGCCCGCGTGAGGCCGTTTGGCACGGTTTGATCCGCGCCAACCACGGCTGCACCCACATCATCGTTGGCCGCGACCACGCCGGACCGGGCAAAAACTCCAAGGGCGAGGATTTCTATGGCCCTTATGATGCGCAGGAGCTGTTCAAAAAACATCAGGCCGAAATGGGCATCGAAATGATCGACTTCAAGCACATGGTCTATGTGCAGGAGCGCGCCCAATACGAGCCGGCGGACGAGGTCGAGGAAGGCGCAACCGTGCTGAATATTTCAGGCACCGAATTGCGCCGCCGCCTGACCGAAGGGCTGGACATTCCGGAATGGTTCTCCTTTCCCAAAGTGGTCGAAGAACTGCGCCGCACCCGCCCACCACGACACAAACAAGGCTTCACCGTGTTTTTCACCGGCTTTTCCGGTTCCGGAAAATCCACCATCGCCAACGCTTTGATGGTGAAACTGATGGAAATGGGCGGCCGTCCGGTGACGCTGCTGGACGGGGATCTGGTGCGTAAAAACCTGTCTTCCGAGCTGGGTTTTTCCAAGGAACACCGCGACCTGAACATTCGCCGTATTGGCTATGTGGCCTCTGAAATCACCAAAAACGGCGGCATCGCCATCTGTGCGCCCATCGCGCCCTATGCGGCTACACGCCGTGCCGTGCGCGAGGAAATCAGCCAGTTCGGTGCCTTTATCGAGGTTCACGTTGCCACCAGCCTCGAAGAATGCGAACGCCGCGACCGCAAGGGCCTCTACAAGCTCGCCCGCGCCGGCAAGATCAAGGAGTTCACCGGCATTTCAGACCCTTATGATGTGCCCACCAATGCGGAACTGGTTATCGACACCGAAAACGTGGATGTGGACAACTGCGCCCATCAGGTGCTGCTGAAACTGGAAAGCATGGGGCTTATTTCCGGCCACTAAACCGGATTGAAAATGATTTGAGGGCCGGAAATTTCCGGCCCTTTTTGATTGACGCTCAAGTCATTCCTGCCCATCCTGCATGCAAGCAAAGGGAGCAGCCATGTCAGACACCAAAACAGCCACCGAAGCCAACCGTCAGGCCTGGAACCTGTCGGCGGAACATCACCGCAAAAGCCCGCTTTGGGCGGCATTGCAGAACGATGTGCAACGCCCCGTTTTTTCCTGTTTTGACGCCACAATGACCGAAGCCTTGAACGCGCTTGATCTGCGCGGCAAATCCGTGGTGCAAATCGGTTGCAACAACGGGCGGGAGGTGTTTTCACTGGCGAGCTTTGGCGTCAAAACCGCGCTTGGCATTGACCAGTCGGAAAATTTCATCGAACAGGCGCAGGAACTGAACCGGATCGCCGCCCAAAAGGCGGAATTCCTGTGTGCCGATATTTACACCCTGCCCCATGATACGGCCAAAGGGTTTGATCTGGCGCTGATCACCATTGGCGTGCTGAACTGGATGCCGGACCTGCCGCGATTTTTTGAGATTGTGGCGGATCTTCTGGCCCCGAACGGACAGCTGTTGATCTATGAAACCCATCCGGTTCTGGAAATCTTTGACCCCGCCTCGGATGATCCATACCGCCCGAGCATATCCTATTTTCGCGACAAACCCTTCATCGAGGAAGAATTGATCACCTATGACGGCACCACCCCCGAGGGCGGCGTGGAAAGCCATTGGTTCATTTACAAAATGAGCGACATTATCACCGCTTTGCTGGGGAATTTCACCCTGACGGGTTTCACCGAATACCCCCATTGCAACCGCGAAGTGGATTATGAAATCTATGAAAACCGCGCGGCACAACTGCCGCTGTGTTACACATTGAGCGCGGTTAAATCCTGAGGCTGCCCTGCATCAGCACCACACCTGAACCGCCAACCTTGACGCCGGTGATCTCCTCGCGCGGGCCGAGAACCTCTACATGCGCCTGCCCCGGACGCCCCATCCAGTGGCCTTGCTCGGCCACGAATTCCGGCGTTTCAATCAACCCGTGATGCCACAGATACGCCGCCATGCAGCCGGTGGCCGATCCGGTAAAGGGGTCTTCGCTCGGATGCGGCGGGGCCAGCAACAGGCGTGAAAACGTGTCACCCGTGGCGGTTTCCCCGCCCAAGGTCACCAGAAACGGTTCGTGCAAACCGGGGTTTGCCGGTGCGTGGGCCGCAATAAAGGCCCCTGCCCGATCCACATCCAGCACCGCACGGCGCAGGGTGTCCTTGTTACGCAACACCGCGATACAAAACGGCGTGCCGGTGGAAACCACCTGTGGCGGGGCGATAAGGTCGCTTGCCTGCAGGCCATAGAGACCGGCAATTTCCAGAGGGTCGAAATAGGCACCGAAAACCGGCGCGGGCTGGGTCATGGTGATACGAAAGCCTGCGTCCTGTGCAGAAACCCCGATCGGCAGCACACCGGCCCCGACCTCCAGCGTGAAATCCGCCCGCCCGTTTTGCAGCGTCACCAGCCCCCGTTCCAGCAGCGAAACCACCGTGGCAATGGTCGGATGTCCCGCCATCAGGATTTCCCGATCCGCCAGATAATAGCGCACCCCGAAATCGGCCTTGTCCGAGCCAACCAGAAACGCACATTCCGACAGGGAGGTTTCCCGCACCAGCGCCAAACGCTCCTGAACCGGCAAATCCGCGGCACCATGCACCACCACACAACCGTTGCCCCCGAAGGGCCGGTCGCTAAAGGCGTCTATCCAGTCAAAGGCATAACCGCTCAATGGACGCTCACCGGCGACATTTCATTGGTGCGCGCCAAAGCAAAGGCCATCTGCCGATCCCGTGCCAGCGCGATGCATTCGCCCTCGGCATCGTGGATGCCATAAACCGGCCCGTCACCATCAAGTTGATCCTGTATTTCGGCAGGCAACTCCGCAGGATCCACCGCGCGCACATAAACCAGCCGGTTGCGATCCTGATCGGGGAAATCGAACTGTACAAACATTTCGGGCGCTCCTATTTTTTCTTGGCGATTTCAATGGTTTGCACCACTGTTTCGGGCTGCATCTGTTGCAAATCCACATGCAAAAGGCCGTTTTCCATGCTTGCGCCTGTGACCTCGACCCCCTCGGCCAGCACAAAAGAGCGTTGAAACTGGCGCGCGGCAATGCCCCGATGCAAAAACAGGCGGCCATCGCTGTCGTCTGCTTGTCGTCCCCGGATAACCAGCTGGGCATTTTCCAGCGTGATCGACAGGTCTTCTTCGCGAAAACCGGCAACTGCAAGCGTGATCCGATAGGCGCTATCGCTGCTTTGTTCGATATTATAGGGAGGGTAGCCCTCGTTGCCGGATTTGGCGGTACGTTCCACCAACCGGTCCAGCTGTTCAAACCCCAAAAGAAAGGGATGCGAGGCAAAAGATATTTTCGTCATGGTCAAAGCCCTTCAGCAAGCGACTTACAATTCAAGGCCCCGAAACCGGCGACCTGCCCGTTGAATATGGGGGCGGTGAACGCAAGACTCAAGGCTTTTGTTGTCGTTTTTGTTTTTGCCCCCTATATCCTACCCAACTTGAAAGGCCCGATTATGCTGACCCTGCTGCTGTTGACCCTTGCGCTTTATGTGGTGCAAACCTTCATTCCTCCTATGTTCATGTCCCGCGCCCATGGCCCAGAGGCCCTGCGCCATGCGGGCGGTCCGCGCGATACCGCTCTTGCGCCGAGCAAAAACGCCGGCCGTGCCCTGCGCGCCCTTGGCAATATGAACGAAGCCCTGTTCGTGTTCATTCCGCTGGCGCTCGCAAGCCTGCATTATGGTCTGGACAGCGGTCTGGCATGGTGGGGTGCCTTCACATTTCTGTTGGCGCGGATCGTCTATGTTCCGGCATATATCCTTGCAATCGGGCCGATCCGGTCCATTGTCTGGACTATTGGCCACGTGGGGTTGGCATTGATGGCGACAGCCTTGCTCAAAACCCTTTAATTATTCATTAAAAGCGTGTATCTGGCCTGTAACCACTCGTCATTCAGGCAGGGCCAATGACCACCGCAAGCACCATGAACCATCAGGACGTTCTGCGCGTCACACTGGAAATCAAACGCCGCGAACACCGCGATCTGGATGAAGCCATCCACGCGCTGCATGAAACCGGGCGGGTGGATGCGCTGACCCTGCAACGTCTGAAACGGCAAAAGCTGGCGCTCAAAGACGAAATTATCCGCATCGAAGACGAACTCACCCCCGACATTATCGCCTAACACCAAAGGAAATCCCATGGGCCAGATCAAAGTTGGCATCGTTATGGGCAGTCAATCTGACTGGCCCACCATGAAAGAGGCTGCCCTGATCCTTGATGATCTGGGCGTGCCCTATGAAACCAAAATCGTATCGGCCCATCGCACGCCGGACCGGCTCTGGACCTATGGCAAAACCGCCGTCGATCGCGGCTTGCAGGTGATCATCGCCGGAGCCGGCGGGGCAGCCCATTTGCCCGGCATGTTGTCGAGCAAAACCCGCGTGCCGGTGCTGGGCGTACCGATCCAGACCCGCGCCCTCTCCGGTGTCGACAGCCTCTATTCCATCGTGCAGATGCCCAAGGGCTTTCCCGTGGGCACCATGGCAATCGGCACCGCCGGTGCTGTCAACGCAGGCCTGATGGCCGCCGCCATCCTTGCCAACACAGATGCCGCCCTTGCAGAGCGGCTGGAGAACTGGCGCAACGCCCTGTCCGACAGCATTGCCGAGGAACCACAAGATGACTAATCCCCTGCCCGTTGGCGCAACCATCGGCATTCTGGGCGGCGGGCAACTGGGGCGGATGCTCTCGGTTGCGGCGTCGCGCCTTGGCTTTACCACCCATATTTATGAGCCCGGCACCAACCCACCTGCCGGCCATGTGGCGGCACAGGTAACAACCGCGCCTTATGACGATTTGAACGCCCTGCGCGCCTTTGCCGACAGCGTCGATGTCATTACCTATGAATTCGAAAACATCCCGACAGCGGCGCTGGACCTGCTGGAAACCATCCGCCCCGTGCTACCCAACCGGCGCGCGCTGGCCACATCGCAGGACCGCATCACCGAGAAGGATTTCCTGACCGGCCTTGGCCTGAAATGCGCCCCCTACGCCAATGTGGAAACCACCGCGGATCTGCAAGCTGCCGTTGAAACCGTCGGCACGCCCGGCATCCTGAAAACCCGCCGCTTTGGCTATGACGGCAAGGGCCAGTCCCGCCTGAAAACCGCAGCGGACGCCGAACAGGCCTGGGCGGACCTCGGCCAGACCCCTTGCGTGCTGGAAGGCTTCGTTGATTTCAGCCGCGAAATATCGGTGATCGGCGCACGCGCACAGGACGGGGCGGTGGTCTGCTATGATCCCGGTGAAAACGTGCATCGCGACGGGATCCTGCATACCACCACCATTCCCGCCAATCTGTCCCACGCCCAGCAAATGGACGCGGTGATCCTGACCGGCCAAATTCTGAATGCGCTGGATTATGTGGGCGTTGTGGGGGTGGAACTTTTCGTCACCCCTGCCGGCCTGCTGGTCAATGAAATCGCCCCGCGGGTGCATAATTCCGGCCACTGGACCCAGAACGGCTGCACCATCGACCAGTTCGAACAACACATCCGCGCCATCGCCGGCTGGCCTTTGGGCGACGGCCAGCGCCACAGTGATGTGGTGATGACCAACCTGATAGGCACAGAGGCCACCGACATACAGGCGCTCACATCGGACCCGGGCATCGGCCTGCACCTCTATGGCAAGGCAGAGGCCAAATCAGGCCGCAAAATGGGCCATATCAACAAACTGGTCCGGTGATTCTGCAAAGGGTCAACCCTCGCGCAGCGACCCGCGCCAGCGGGCTCGGGGTTGAGGCTTTGAAGAATCGCCACA
>JALWOO010000852.1 GCA_027083485.1 Amylibacter sp.
GGCCTGTTTTTCGGCCTGATGAATGCGGGTTTTGATTTCTGATAACGACATGGCGTTGTTTTGCCGCGTTATCGGGGTTTCAGCAACCCCAAAAGAAAAGAGCAGGCACAAGGCCTGCTCTTCCCGTAAGACAATGTTGTCTCAAGTTATTAGAACTTGAAGCGAACACCAAAGTCAGCAGATGTGTTTTTGGCGAAATCGCGAACGATACCACCGGCCAGTGTAGCGCCGCCCAGAGAGTGGGTGAAGCCAATGCCGTATTCAGTGTTAGAACCGGCTGCGCCGATGCCAGCGGAACCAAGTGTCTTTTCGCTAGTGTCAGCAACGAATGCAGTTACGTTGGTGGAACCGAAGCTATAGGAACCTTCCAGAGTAACTTTGGAACCTACAGTGCTGCGATCGGAGTAACCCAGACCCAGGCCGAAGTCGCCGATTTTGCCTACAGCGGACAGGGACCAGATGTCGGCAACGCCTTCGTTAGCGTAACCAGCAGCTACATTCCAGTCACCAAAGTTGTATGATACAGCAATGGAATCTTCGTGTGGAGCGCCAGCAGCAGCAAAGTTGCCACGGTTGTCTGTGGACAAGGATACACCGAAGTCACCTACGTTGAAGTCCAGACGGATCACCTGACCAGCGTTACCGCGGGAGGAGAAAGAAGCCAGACCCCAGGAGGAGGTACCGATGTTGAAGGATACGTTGCGGTAACCCAGACCAGTCAGGCCTACGGAGCCTTGGAAGTAGCCAACACGGTTCAGCATAGCGCCGTCGGTGTTACCAACAGTTACACGCCATGTGTCGTTGCCGATGTATACGTTTGCGGAAGAAATGCCGCCAGCAGCGTCGCCTTCGTCGGAACGCAGACGAATGCGGCCACCAAATGACAGGCCACCGTCTGTTTCGCCGGAACCGTCAACATTGATGGTGAAGCGTTTTTCGAAACGGATAGCGTCGGCAGTACCTGTAGCGCTGGAATAAACCAGGCCAAGACGAGCGCCACCGCTCAGGTTTACGTCAGCAGAAGCCATGCCTGCAGTTGCGATCAGAGCAGAAGTTGCTAAGAGAACTTTTTTCATTGTTTTCCCTCGTTGAGATTTAAAAGGTGCACCTCTAACCGAGGTTCGGAAAGAGTGACTGCAACATCGCGGCAGAGGGCGGGTTATTCAAGTCATTGTCAGAGCAGTTCTGTGATAAACGCAGAATTGGTGCATTGTTGTCACAGTAGATTTGCACGACCCCTTACAATATTAACTTGTCCCGTAACGCCGCAAACGGTACACGATTATTAATGCAGTGAATACACGGGGCCTAACAGAATGCTTAAATCACTTTTCAAGGTTGTTTTGGTGATAACCATAGGCCTCGGTCTTGCTGGTTGTGGTGGTTCCGGGCGCTTGTTTGGCAAGGTTGGGCCAAGTGAACGCTCCCAAAAAGTTCTTAGAGACAAAAACCCCAATGACGGGGCGCAAATGATTGCTGCCGGCGAAGGCACCCCCAAAAAGCGCGAAACTATTTGGGATTTGTTTACCTCGCCGGACCAAAATACCAACGTGCGCGTGAATAAATACCTGTGGAATGCCTCTCTTGAGACATTGAATTTCCTGCCTGTCGAATCGGCTGATCCGTTTACCGGTGTTCTGGTTCTGGGATGGGGGCGTGCGCCGGGGTCTTCCCGTCAGTATCGCGCAACGGTTCTGGTGCAGGATCCGGCGCTGGATGCGCGCTCGCTCAAGCTGTCCATACAAACACGCGGCGGCCCTGCCAGCGCGGAAACTACCCGCCGGATCGAGGATGCAATCCTGACCCGCGCGCGCCAGTTGCGTATTCGTGACAAGAATCTATAACGCCTTAGCAAAGGCCCGTTAGAATTGAACACCGGGCAGATTGTCCGGTGTTTTTGTATGCAAGGAAGAAAACATGTCCCGTTACAATGCCCGAGTGGTGGAACCGAAATGGCAAAAAGCCTGGGATGAGGCGCTGGTATTCAAGGCCGAGCCTGATTCGTCGCGGGAAAAATACTATGTGCTGGAGATGTTCCCCTATCCGTCCGGCCGCATTCACATGGGCCATGTGCGCAATTATACCATGGGCGATGTGGTGGCGCGGTATAAATCGGCACAGGGGTTTAATGTGCTGCACCCGATGGGCTGGGATGCTTTCGGGATGCCGGCGGAAAATGCGGCTATGGAAAAGGGCGTGCATCCGGGGGATTGGACCTATCAGAACATTGCCGATATGCGCACCCAGATGAAACCGCTGGGCCTGTCGATTGATTGGGACCGCGAACTGGCTACCTGTGACCCTGAATATTACGGCCAGCAGCAGGCCATGTTTATTGATATGATGGACAAGGGGCTGGTCTATCGCAAAAACGCTGTGGTCAACTGGGATCCGGTGGATATGACGGTGCTGGCCAATGAGCAGGTAGAAAACGGCTGTGGCTGGCGCTCCGGCGCGCCGGTAGAGCGCAAGGAACTGACGCAG
>JALWOO010000853.1 GCA_027083485.1 Amylibacter sp.
CCCAGGAGGTGCGCAAAATGGCATGCGGGCCGTTGGCGGTGGCAATTGCTTTTTCTCCGGCCAGTTTGCTGCTGCCATAAGTATTCAGCGGGCCTGTTGGGCCGTTCACCGGCCAAGGGTCGGTGCCGCTGCCGTCAAAAACGTAATCGGTGGAAATATGCACAAACGGCAGGCTCCGCGCGGCGGCGGCCTGTGCCATGAGGCCGGGTGCGGTGCCATTCACCATTTGCGCGGTTGCCGCATCGCTTTCGGCGGCATCCACGGCGGTATAGGCGGCGGCATTGATAATGGCGTCAGCGTCGGTTTCCTGAATCCGCCGGGCGCAGTGTTCCGGATCCATCAGGTCTGCCTGATCGCGGCCAAGGGCCGTGACGCCTTCAAATTCCTGCAAGGCCTGCGCGACCTGTCCGGTTTTACCAAACACCAGATACTTCATGTGCCGGTCCCCAAACGCTTGCCGACGCCAGAGCGGTTTTGCAGGGCGGCGACCCAGTCCTGATTGTCCAGATACCACTGCACCGTTTGCACCAGTCCCTGTTGCAGGTCCAGCGAGGGCCGCCAGCCAAGTTCCTCGCGAATGCGGGTCGGGTCGATGGCATAGCGCTGATCGTGGCCCGGGCGATCGGTGACAAAGGTAATTTGTCTGGCATAAGGGTCACTTGCAGGCTGCAGTTCATCCAGAACCGCGCAAATCCGGTGTACCAGATCAAGGTTGGCTACCTCGTTTTCGCCGCCGATGTTATAGCAGCGGCCAAGACGGCCTTTGTCCAGAACGGTGAGCAGGGCATCGGCGTGGTCTTCGACGTAGAGCCAGTCACGGATGTTGTCGCCGGCTCCGTAAATCGGGATCGGTTTGCCGGATAAGGCATTCTGGATCACCACGGGGATCAGTTTTTCCGGAAACTGGAACGGGCCGTAATTGTTGGAACAATTGGAAACCAGAACCGGCAGGCCATAGGTTTCGCCCCATGCCCGCACCAAATGATCCGAGGCGGCCTTGGAGGCGGCATAGGGGCTATTGGGAGCATAGGGGGTTTCTTCTGTAAACAGGCCGGTCGGGCCAAGCGTGCCGTAGACCTCGTCTGTGGAAACGTGCAAAAACCGGAAACCGGCAGGTTTGTTTCCGGTTTGCCAAAAGGCGCGTGCCGCCTCCAGCAAGGTAAAGGTGCCGGTGACGTTGGTCTGAATGAACTGGCCGGGGCCGTCAATGGAACGATCTACGTGGCTCTCTGCGGCGAGGTGCAGGACGGCATCGGGGGCATAGGTGGCAAACAGGTGGTCCATGGCAGCGCGGTCGCAGATGTCGGCCTGTTCAAAGTGGTAATCCGGATTGTCGGCAACACTGGCCAGATTATCAAGGCAGGCTGCATAGGTGAGCGCGTCCACGTTAACCACTGTGTGGCCCCGTGCGATAGCCAGACGGATGACGGCAGACCCGATGAAACCGGCACCCCCGGTAATAAGCAAAACCTTTGATGTCGTCATAATCAGACCCTCAATACACGAACGGGCTGTCGATATCCGCCAGATGTGGCGCATTTATGTCTTTTTCGGATAAAATCGGCTGGCTGTTGCCGGTAGGCCAGTCCACCCCGATCAAAGGGTCATCCCAGCGAATTGCAGCGTCACAGTCGGGCGCGTAGAAATCCGTGCATTTATAGACGATTTCCGTATCGGGTTCCAGGCTGATGAAGCCGTGTAAAAACCCTTTGGGCACCAGCAATTGCTTGCCGTTTTCAAACGACAGCTCCACCCCGAACCATTTGCCAAAGGTGGGGGAGCCTTTGCGAATATCTACGGCCACGTCAAACAGACGCCCACGCCCGCAACGCACCAGTTTATCCTGTGCATGGGGGGGTGTTTGATAGTGCAGCCCGCGCAGGGTGCCGGTTTTTTGCGACAGGGAATGATTGTCCTGCACAAAGTCGAATTCCAGCCCGTGTTGGGCAAAGGTATTGCGGTTCCAGCTCTCGCAGAAAAACCCGCGGTTGTCGCCGAAGCGTTTCGGGGTGAGGATCAGCAGGTCGCGCAGGGGTGTTTGTTCGATTTCCACAGGGTTTCCTTTGGGTATGGCTTGGCTATCATTACCCCAAGGTGGCGACCGTTTCCAGCGGATCAGCCTTGCGCAACACGAAAAAACAGGCAAAACTGTTGGTCGCAAAGCAGGATCGAGGAGGTGGATTTGTGCCGGTAAATACGGATATTTCGGCGCAAGTGCCCGATTGGAGCCGCGAGGATATCAGGCGGTTCTGGGATCCGGGCCCCAAGCTTTTGCGCACGATCCGGCGCTATCAGGCAGCCAAGGCGCGCGGCGGAGTTTTGGGGCGGATTGCTTCAAAGCGCTGGGCTTTGGCGCATTTGTTCTGGTCGACAGTGACGCAATCCGAAATCCATTTGAATACTCGAATTGGTGGTGGCCTGCGGTTGACGCATCCCACGGGCATTATCATTCATCCGGATGCGGTGATCGGGG
>JALWOO010000854.1 GCA_027083485.1 Amylibacter sp.
TCGCTATGGCGCTGGCCAACCAGCCCGATTTGCTGATTGCGGATGAACCGACCACGGCGCTCGATGTGACCATTCAGGCGCAGATCCTCGATTTGCTGGCGGATATTCAGCGACAGGAAGGCATGGGGATGCTGTTCATTACCCACGACCTGAAAATCGTGCGCCGGATTGCGGATCGGGTGTGTGTGATGCAGCATGGCGTTATTGTCGAGGAAGGTCCAACCGCCGGGATTTTTGCCAACCCGCAACACCCCTATACCCGCACCCTGTTGGCGGCCGAACCCAAGGGCACCCCTGATCCGGTGCCTGATGGTGCCGAGGAAATCGCCTCGACCGAAAACCTGCGCGTCTGGTTTCCGATCAAAAAGGGCTTCATGCGCAAAACGGTTGGCCATATCAAGGCGGTCAATGCCGCCACATTTTGCGTGCGCGAAGGGGAAACCCTTGGCATTGTCGGCGAAAGCGGCTCCGGCAAAACCACGCTGGCGCTGGCAATGATGCGGCTGATTTCTTCCGAAGGGCCGGTGATTTTTCTGGGCCGCAATATTCAGGGCCTGAAGAACAAGGAACTGCAACCGCTGCGCCGCGATATCCAGATGGTGTTTCAGGACCCCTATGGATCGCTCAGCCCACGCATGACGGTTGAGCAGATCATCGCAGAAGGGTTGGGCGTGCATGGTCTCGAACCCGGTGCCTCCCCGCGCGAAAGGGTGCATGACATCATGCAGGAGGTGGGGCTGGATCCGGCCACGGCGGACCGATACCCGCATGAATTCTCCGGTGGCCAGCGCCAACGCATTGCCATTGCGCGGGCGATGATCCTGAAGCCGCGGCTTGTTATGCTGGACGAGCCAACCTCGGCACTGGATATGACGGTGCAGGTGCAGATTGTGAATTTGCTGCGGGATTTGCAGAAAAAATACCGGCTGGCCTATCTGTTTATCAGCCATGATCTGGCCGTCGTGCGCGCGCTGAGCCATAAAGTTCTGGTTATGAAACAAGGCGATGTGGTTGAATCCGGCGAATCTGCCCAGGTTTTTGACGCCCCGAAAACCGAATACACACGCGCGTTGATGGATGCCGCTTTCGGGATCGGCAAAGCGGCTGACCGGTTCTGATTTTCCGGAATAGATAGAATTTTATTTATTTCCCTGTTGGAGCGGGGGAAAGCTTTGTCGAATCTTAAACCTTCTCGTGGATGGTTGTCGAAATTGTGAAAACCTGCATTGGCAGATTGGCAAACGGAGACAGCTATGAGGCAGTTATTGAAGAAAATGCGCAATGTTGCGCTGGTTAGGACGGCATTTGTTCTGGCGCTGGTTTTTATGGCGTTTGCAACGCCTGCCGTATCGGAAATCCGTTTGATTTTCGGGACTTATGCGGCGGATAAGCCCTCCAAAACTGTGCGGAAATTCAAACCTTTCCTAACCTATCTCGCCGATGCCATGTCCGAAAGGTTGGGCGAGCAGGTCAGGATTTCGATGCAGATATCGCAGGACTATGAAAAAGGAATCGATGCGCTGGTGCAAGGGGATGTCGATTTCGCGCGTTTTGGCCCCGCGTCCTATGTCACTGCCAAGGATCGGGAACCCGGTATCGAAATACTTGTTATGGAAAGCAAAAACGGGTCCAAAACATTTCAGGGTGTTATTGTGGTGCCAAAGGACAGCTCTGTAAAATCTCTGGCGGATTTGCGAAATGGCCGCTTTGCTTTTGGCTCGAAGCTCTCGACGATCGGCCGGTTTTTGGCGCAACAGGAACTGGTAAAAGCCGGCATTCATGCCAAAGATCTCAAGGCGTTTTCCTATCTGGGCCGACATGACCGTGTGGGGGCGGCTGTCGGAAAAGGGGATTATGATGCAGGGGCGCTGAAATCAAACACATTCAAGGCTTTGCTGAAGAAGAATGTTCCGATCCGAAAGCTGTTGAGTATTGACAATGTAACCAAACCCTGGCTGGTGCGGGCAGAACTGGACCCGGTCATTGTTGCAACAATGCGGGAAATTATGCTTGAAACAACGGATGCTGAAATCCTTAAGCCGATCAGCAAATCGGGCTTTTTGGAGGGGTCGGATTCCGATTACGTGCCGATTCGCGAAGCAATGATCAAAAGCCGCGAATTCGGCGGCTAAACCTTCGGCCCTGGTTGGCGGGGTGTGTCACCGCCAACCACCAGGAGGATGTATTGGTCCTTTGGAACCGGATTTGTTCCCCAAAACGCTCTACAGAAAGATTATAGATGCGCTTGTCCACTCAGATTGCCCTTTCAATGATTATTGCCGCCTGCATGGTAGGATTGTTAGCAGGGGAGGCCGTGCGATATTTCGAGACCTCCCGTTTACATAAAACGCTTGAAGAACGGGCAAATCTGACGATCAGTTTGTTAAACGGGCTGATGATGGAAGACATCATTATCGAAGATGTGCCGATGATTGAATCTTCATTAAGGGAGGCTGTCATTCGTAACCCCGCACTGGAGGGGATCACTGTTTATAATGAAAGTGGTGAGAGGATAGCCCAGTATCCGGAAGATTTCAAACCGGATGAAAACACGTGGGAATTCAGTCAGAATGTCGAACTGGAGGGAGAGGTTTTCGGGAAAATTTCGGTGCACTGGTCAACAAAGCAAGGCGAAATACAAATTCAAAATAATGTTGCACAGGCCCGAATTTATGCGGCTGCAGCCTTGGCTGTGCTGACAGGTCTATTTTTGTTTTTGACATATAAACTTGTGTTATATCCGCTTTCCGTGGTGCACTCGCGCATGGCGGCAACCCTTAGCGGTGATCCCTGGTCGGATTTGAAGCTGCCCAAATTGGCTTCTAAAGAGTTCTTGTCACTTTCAGCCTCGGTCACCACACTTGACAATATTCTGATCGAACGCACGGAACGGGAGGAAGCCTTGCAGATCGCCCGAAAAAATGCAGATGCCGCCAGCAAGTCAAAATCCGAGTTTTTAGCGAATATGAGTCATGAAATCCGAACGCCAATGAATGGTGTGATCGGCATGGCAGAATTGATGCTGGAGACTGATCTTGACCGTGATCAGCGGCTCTACACCGAGACAATTGCAAAATCCGGTGCTGCATTGTTGACTATTATCAACGATATTCTGGATTTCTCCAAAATCGAAGCAGGCAAGATGACATTTGAGCAAGCGCCTTTTTGTCTGCAGCGTGCCCTGGAGGACATCGTTACACTCGTCGCCTCTAAAGCCAGCCAAAACAATGTTGAGGTCAGCCTGCGGTATGATCCAGAGCTGGCGACAGTCTTTGTTGGTGATGCAGGCAGAGTACGGCAGGTTGTCACAAATATTATCGGAAATGCCGTTAAATTTACGCAAGATGGCCAGGTCATTGTTCAAGCACGCGGTGTTGATGTGGGCAACAAAACTGACCTTTGTATATCTATTTCGGATACAGGGCTTGGCATTCCGGAAGATAATCTGAAAACGATATTCCAGGAGTTTGAACAAGTTGATGGGGCCGCCAATCGCAAGTTTGAAGGGACGGGCCTTGGATTGGCAATTTCCACAAGACTTGTCCGAATGATGGGAGGCCGCATAGAAGTGGAGTCAAAGGTCGGGGAAGGGTCTACTTTCTCTATCTATTTAAGCTTGGAACGAAGCAATACCCAATTGGCCTCAGTGATTGATGTGGAGGCCGACCTTCGTGGGGTGTCTGTGTTGGTCGTTGATGATCTTGAAATCAATCGCGTTATTTTGAGCGAACAGCTTCGAAATTGGGGGGCTATTCCCACTACTGCGGATTGTGCATTGCGAGCGTTGGAAATTCTTAAAGAAGCTGCTGCGAATAATCAAATGTTTGATCTGATTATCGTAGATTTCCAGATGCCGGATGTAGATGGCTTTGAGCTCGCTAGAAGGATTCGCCAAAAACAGGGCATGGTGGGTACACCTATGATTCTATTATCTTCGGTTGAACAAACGGCAGAGGTCAGGACACAAAAAGAGTTCGGATTTTCTGAAGTGCTTATGAAGCCCGCGCGTTCCGTCGTCTTGAAATCGGCAATAGCAACAGCGCTGAACTTGGAGAAATCAGACGAGAAGAAGAAAAAACCGGGTGCTGTAGATGGAAAATCAGTCCTTGAACACCTGAATGGTTTGCGCCTTCTGGTAGCTGAAGACAATAAAACCAACCAGCTTGTTGTTAAAACAATGCTGAAAAAGCTTCAGCTCGATATGGAAATTGCAGAAAATGGTATAGTCGTCCGCGATAAATATACGTTGTACCAGCCGAATGTTATTTTGATGGATATGTCGATGCCGAAAATGGATGGACTGGAGGCAACCCGGGAAATCCGCCGTATCGAGGCAGAGTTGAACATACCTCGATGTCCGATAATCGCGCTGACCGCCAATGCCATGAAGGGGGACCGGGAACAATGTTTGCGTGCGGGCATGGATGACTACCTTTCAAAGCCGATTGTCAAAGCGAAACTGATCTCTCATTTGTTAAAGTGGTATAAAAAGCCGGCGGTAAAAGAAGCCCTTGTTGCTTCCGAGTAGGCATTAAGCTGGCGTGATTGATGGAAAATCTCTCAATAAATTTAAGAAGGAATGTTTGAGAATAGCCTCATTTACTCGGCACCATTTTGACCCGCCCCTGTTTTGTGGGGCGAGTGGATTCTATTCTGGCGTGGGGATTGTTGCTATCGCCCTGTTGCCGTGCGCATGTTATCGGGCAGGTAGGTTGCTAGTTCCGGAAAGGCGATCATGATAAACACCATGACCACCATAATCGCAAACAGCGGCAGGGCGGTTTTGGCAATATAGCCCATTTCATGCTTGGTAATGCCCTGCATCACAAACAGGTTGAATCCGATCGGTGGTGTAATTTGGGCCATTTCAACGACCACAACGATGAAAATACCGAACCAGATCAGATCAATACCGGCCTGCTCCACCATCGGCTGCACGATTGCCATGGTCAGCACTACGGAGGAGATCCCGTCCAGAAACATACCGAGGATGATGTAGAATACCATCAATGCCATCAGCAGGGCAAACTTGGATAGGTGAAGGGAATCAATGAATTCTGCCAAAGCGCGCGGCAAGCCGGTAAAACCCATGGCCAGTGTGAGTGCCGTTGCCCCCATCAGGATCAACGCAATCATGGCGCTGGTGCGGGTTGCGCCCAGCAGGCTGTCGATAAAGGTTGCCCAGGAGAGCGAGCCTTGCACTGCGGCCAGCACCAAGGCCCCGACAACGCCAATGGCGGCGGCTTCGGTGGCTGTGGCGTAACCGGCATACATAGAGCCGATGACCACAAGGATCAGCAGAATAATCGGAATCAGAAACCGCGATTCTGCCAGCTTTTCGCGGAATGTCATTTCATCGGCAATTTTTGGAACTTCGGAACGGCGCAGGAACGACCAGCCGACCACATAGGCCATAAACAAGGACGCCAGCAAAATGCCGGGAATAACGCCGGCCATGAACAGCTTGGAAATGGATTGCTCGACCGAGACGCCATAGACAATCAGCGTCAGCGACGGCGGGATCATCAGGCCGAGCGTGGCAGCACCGGTCAGGGTGCCAATAATCATATATTCGGGATAGCCGCGTTTGCGCAGCTCCGGGATCGACATTTTTCCAACCGTGGACAGGGTGGCGGCAGAGGATCCGGAAACGGCGGCAAAAATTGTGCAGCCGACGATGTTGATATGCACCAACCCGCCGGGTAATTTTGCCATCCAGGGGGCCAATCCGCGAAACATATCCGACGATAACCGGCTTCGGTACAGGATTTCTCCCATCCAGATAAACAGGGGCAGGGCGGTCAAGGTCCAGCTGGACGAGGAAGTCCAGATGCGGGTCAGCATGGCATCCCCTGCTGGTCGGCTGGTGAACATTTCAAGGCCCAGATAGGCCACGCCAAACAGCGCGATACCGACCCAAACGCCGGTGCCCAGCATGAAAAACAGGGCGAACATGAACAGGGAAACGAGGTATATTTCTTGCATTTACCTACTCCGCATGGGCGCTGAGCGCGTCTTCTTTGATGTTGTGATCTCCGGTCAGAAGCAGGCTCACCAGATGATCAATAAAGGAAATTGCCAAAATCACCGTGCCGACACACATGGCAATTTGCGGAATCCAGATCGGTGTTGCGTCCTGTCCCTGACTGATGTCGTGCCATTTCAGGGACGCATTGGTCATCTTGATGGCGTGATAGGCAAAAAATACGGATAGATAGCTGGCCACCCCGAAACACCAGATTTCCCCCCAACGACGAAACCGGCCCAACACGCCGAGCAGCAGGCTCACGCGGATATGCGCGCCTTTGTTCAGGGCATAGGGCAGCGCCAGAAACGAGGCCGCCGCCATGCAATATCCGGTGTAATCCGGCGCGCCTGTAATTACGGAACCGGTCCAGCGGGCCAGCATTTGCGACAGGATCAGCACCAATATGGCGATCAGGAAAAACGAGGCCGTAACGCCCGAGGCCAGATACAGCCCGTCCAGAATTTTGCGGATTTTTTGGCCCAATGGCTTACCCCCCATGCAAAGAAAGCCCGGCAGAGGTTGCCGGGCCTGGTTGTGTGGTCTGTCTTAGTTGGCTTTGTAAGCGTCAACGATGGCCTGACCGGCGGGACCGGCTTTCTCCAGCCATTCCTTGGTCATGATTTCGCCGATGGCTTTCAGTTCCGCTTGCAGTTTTTCACCTGCAGGGCCGACTTTCATGCCGTGCTTTGCCAGTTCGTTCAGGGTAAAGCCCGCATACTGGATCGAGCGCCAGTCGCCGGCATATTCGGCAACCGAGGCACAGCCGTTCATCACGTTGCGGGTGTTGTCATCCAGCGCGTCCCAGGCCTCTTTGTTGGCCATGATATAGTTGCGCGGCAACCATGCCTGCACATCGTAAAAATGGGTCAGGCTTTCCCACATCTTGCGGTCATAACCGGTGGCACCCGAGGAAATCATCGAATCCACAACGCCTGTGGCAAAGGCCTGACTGATCTCGGCGGCTTCAATCTGGGTTGGCAACATGCCTGAAAGTTCGGCCAGGCGTGCGGTGGCGCTGTTGTAGGAACGGAATTTCAGCCCCTTCATATCGGCAATCGAATTGACTTCTTTTTTGAAATACAGCCCCTGCGATGGCCATGGCACGGAATACAACAGATGCAGGTTCTGTGCTTCCAGAACCTTGGTCAGCGGACCTTTGGCAGCCGCCCAGAGCTTTTCTGAATCCTCGAACGACGTGGCAAGGAAAGGTACGGAATCAAACCCGAACAGGGCATTTTCGTTCTGATGGCCGGACAACAGGCGTTCGCCGATGTTGACCTGACCGGTCTGGATGGCGCGCTTGATTTCGCCGCCGGCAAACAGGGAGCCGCCCGGATGGGTTTTGATGGTCAGCGCGCCGCCGGTGCCTTCGGTCACACATTTGGCAAACTCTGCCCCTGTAGCCGAATGGAAATTGGTCGCCGAATAGGCCATGGGCATATCCCATGTTTCGGCAAAGCCGGCACTGGCAAAGCCTGCGGCAGCTGTCAGCGTCAAGGCTGCTTTGGTGATTGTTTTCATTGTATATCCTCCCACGGATTTATTTTAAGTGAAGCGATGTGGATCAAAAACAGACAGATCCGTATTGGGCCTTTGGCCGGCAATAAGCTCCGCCAGTACTCGACCCGTTTTTGGGCCTCCCGTCAAGCCTATGTGGTGATGTCCAAAACCGGCAAACACGCCACTGTTGCCGATTTCGCCAATCACCGGCAGGCTGTCCGAGGTTGCCGGTCGGTGGCCCTGCCATTCCACGGCCTCTGAATAGGTGAGGTCGGGGAAACTCTGTTTCACCTGTTTATAGAGCAGGTCAAAGGGGGCTTTTGACGGGCCGGCTTCCAGCCCGCCGAATTCCACAACACCGGCGACACGCAGGCCTTCGCTCATGGGGGTGGCCACGAATTTGCCGGTGGTGATCATATAGGTGTTGCGCAGGGTGATAGAGGGATCCTTGAACACGATATGATAACCGCGTTCGGATTCCAGCGGGATTTTCAGGCCCAGCCTGGCCATCAGCGGTTTGGACCAGACGCCGGTGGTGATCACGGCGCTGTCACAGGGGATCGCCCCCTGATCGGTCATCACCTCGCTGATTTTGCCGTCGGTCAGGGTGAAATCCTGCACCTCGGCCTGCCGGATATCGCCGCCATTGGCCTGAAATTCCTCGGCCAGCGCCTGCACATAGGGACCGGGAGCGTGGATATAGGCGTGGTTTTTCATCATCGCCAGCAAGGTAATATCGGGGCCAAGTGCCGGCTCGATTTCCTGCACGTCCCTGCCGGTGACAAGTTCCGGCACAAAACCGGCCTCGCGGCGCAAAGACCAGGTAAAGGCATCCGCGTCAAAGGCGGCTTTGTCCGGATAGGCAAAACAGTAGTCGCGGTCGATCAGAAACTCTTGGGCGCGGGTGCCTTTGGCCAGCGCCTTGTGCTGTTCCACGCTGTCGCCAACAATGGTGGCCAAACCGCGCGCGATCCGTTGGGTGTCGGCCACATTGGCGTGGGACAGATATCGCAACAACCAGGGCAGCAGACGCGGCAGATAGGACCAGCGCATGAACAGCGGAAAATCCGGATTGGCCAGATAGCCGGGGGCCTTGGCAATCATGCCCGGGGCGGTCACAGGGGCCACGCCACAGGGCACGATAATGCCGCCGTTGCCAAAAGACGTTCCCATACCGGGCGCGCCGCGATCCACAACGATCACGTGTTTTCCCATGCGTTGCAGCCAAATGGCCGTGGACATGCCGACAATTCCGGCCCCGATGACAACTATTCCCATTTCACCCCATCCAGCGCGCCACTGGCGCATTTGACTCTTCCAGACTCTGGCAAATCACATCCACCAGCGTCGGCCCGTCATGGGCCACGGCTTCGGCCAATACTTTCTCCAATTCCGCCGGATTTTCAACCCGCCAGCTTTTCACCCCGTAAGCGGCGGCAATGGCGGCGTGGTCGGTGCGGGTGAAATCGACATTGTGGTATTGTTTGGACGGATCGGCGTGCTGGCTGGCTTTGATCCAGCCGAAATTGGCGTTGGAAAACACGATATAGGTGATCGGCGCGCGGCAACGGGTGATGGTTTCCAGCTCCCCCACTGTGAAACCAAACGAGCCATCCCCCATCATCGCCACGATCTTGGCTTCCGGCCGCGCAAACCACGCGCCAAGCGCGGCAGACAGGGAATAGCCGAGCGCCCCGTGTGCGCGGTTGGTGATGTAATGGCGGCCAGCCTGTGGCAGTTGATAATAGGCGTTGAAATAGGGGCAGCTGGTGCCCGGATCCGACAGGATGACCGCTTCGGGGGGCAGAGTGTTTTGCAGTGCCTTGATCACCCGCTCGGGGCGGATCGGGGTGTCTTCGGATTGGGCAAGCTTTTCAAAGGCGGCGAATTTCCGGGCTTTTCGCCGGGCAATCGCGGCGGCTCCGCCAAAGGTTGCCTTGCCCTGGCCGCGCTGGTCCAATGCCGCATTCATCGCTGCCAGAGACAGGCGCAGATCGCCGACAATGCCGACCTCGGTTTGGTAATTCGCGCCGATCACCATGGGGTCCACGTCGAAATGCACGATGCGGGTTTTGGTGGTCGGGGCCTCCCAGCGCGATGTGGTGGTGGAACCGGCCCGCCCGCCCATGAAAATCACCATATCGGCGGCTTGCATCATCTCCCATGTTTCATCCGTGCCGCCGTTGGAGCCGACAACCCCCAGACAATTGGGGTGGGTTTCCGCAAGCGCCCCCTGACCGGAAATCGAGGTGGCCACCGGAATATCAAGACGCAGGGCCAGCCTGTCCAGTTCCGCCATGGCACCGGAAATCACCACGCCGCCGCTACAAACGATCAGCGGGTTTTG